>NZ_JBEYXJ010000169.1:0-13059 GCF_040645015.1 Streptomyces sp. NPDC046881
CCGCGGCGGCCGTCACCGGCTCCGCCGACGCTCCGCCGCGGGTGCGGCGACGGCGACGCGGGGTACGGGTCGCGGCCGGAGCCTCGTCCGTGCCGGCGGTCTCGGCGACCGGCGCGGCGGGAGAGGCGTCCAGCGGGGTGCCACCGCGGGTGCGACGGCGCCGGCGCGGCGTACGGGCCGGACGCTCACGCTCGGCCGGGGCCGACTCGGCACGGCCGCCGCGGCCACCACGGCCCCGCGCGCCCCGCCCGCCGGTCTCGCCCAGGTCCTCCAGCTCCTCCGCGTCCAGCCCGGCACGGGTCCGCTGCGCACGCGGCAGGGTGCCCTTGGTGCCCTCGGGGATGCCGAGGTCGGAGAACAGGTGCGGGGAGCTCGAATACGTCTCCACCGGGTCGTTGAAGTCCAGCTCCAGCGCCTTGTTGATCAGCTGCCAGCGCGGGATGTCGTCCCAGTCGACGAACGTGATCGCCGTACCCTTGGCGCCCGCGCGGCCGGTGCGGCCGACCCGGTGCAGGTACGTCTTCTCGTCCTCGGGGGACTGGTAGTTGATGACGTGGGTGACGCCCTCGACGTCGATGCCGCGCGCGGCCACGTCGGTACACACGAGGACGTCGACCTTGCCGTTGCGGAAGGCCCGCAGGGCCTGCTCGCGGGCGCCCTGGCCGAGGTCGCCGTGGACCGCGCCGGCGGCGAACCCGCGGCGCTGGAGCTGCTCGGCGATGTCGGCGGCCGTCCGCTTGGTGCGGCAGAAGATCATCGCCAGTCCGCGGCCGTCGGCCTGCAGGATGCGGGCGACCATCTCCGGCTTGTCCATGTTGTGCGCGCGGTAGACGAACTGCTTGATGTTCGCGACCGTCGCGCCCTCGTCGTCCGGCGCGGTGGCGCGGATGTGCGTGGGCCGGGACATGTAGCGGCGGGCGAGGCCGATGACCGCGCCCGGCATGGTGGCCGAGAACAGCATGGTCTGGCGTTTGGCCGGCAGCATGTCGATGATCTTCTCGACGTCGGGCAGGAAGCCCAGGTCGAGCATCTCGTCGGCCTCGTCGAGGACCAGGCACTTGACGTGCTTCAGGTTCAGCTTCTTCTGGCCCGCGAGGTCGAGGAGCCGGCCCGGGGTGCCGACGACCACGTCGACGCCCTTCTGCAGGGCTTCCACCTGGGGCTCGTAGGCCCGGCCGCCGTAGATCGCGAGGACGCGCACGTTACGGACCTTGCCGGCCGTCAGCAGGTCGTTGGTGACCTGGGTGCACAGCTCGCGCGTGGGGACGACGACGAGCGCCTGCGGGGCGTCGGTGAGGGCTTCGGGGGCGGCGCGTCCGGCCTCGACGTCGGCGGGGACGGTGACGCGCTCGAGGAGCGGGAGGCCGAAGCCCAGCGTCTTGCCGGTGCCGGTCTTGGCCTGGCCGATGACGTCCGTGCCGGAGAGGGCGACGGGGAGTGTCATCTCCTGGATGGGGAAGGGGGTGATGATGCCGACGGCCTCCAGGGCCTCGGCGGTCTCGGGAAGGATTCCGAGTTCTCGAAACGTCGTAGTCAGGGTGCTGCCTCTTCTGTGTGCGCGGTGCGAGGCGAGCGCGGGGGGTCATTGGCTGACCGTGCCGGGGACGTCGGCTGCCGTACGGACGAACCACTCGGGCAAGCCGTATGACACGGGACCTCTGCCGACGCTCTAGCGCTCGTACCGCTGAGGGGTCCCTCCTGCCGTCGTACGATCACTGCCGTACGGCCTTGGAGGGCTGTCGGGTCGGAGCCGATCGGGCCACCGACCGGGCATCCTCATGCGTGCGGCCTGTCGGGACACGTCGAACATCGTCGACGCACTCTGGCAGGCGCATTACCACCATACCCCGGATTCGCGCACATGCGATGGCCGATTTGGTCACGTAGTCGTGGTCACACTGGTTGACCAGGCCTTGAGCGGAGCGGTGAGCGGACTATTGTGCGCCTCATGACTAGCTCTGACAAGCCCGCGAACGCGTCCGTCGAACCCTCCGAGCCCACCGGTGTCGCCGCCCAGGACTGGGCGCAGGCGTCGGCCGACCCGCAGTACCGCGCCGCCGTCGTGGACCTGCTCGGCGCGCTCGCGTACGGGGAGCTGGCGGCGTTCGAGCGGCTCGCGGAGGACGCCAAGCTGGCGCCGACCCTCGCGGACAAGGCGGAGCTGGCGAAGATGGCCTCGGCCGAGTTCCACCACTTCGAGCGGCTGCGGGACCGGCTGACCGAGATCGGCGAGGAGCCGACGGCCGCGATGGACCCGTTCGTGGCCGCGCTCGACGGTTTCCACAAGCAGACCGCTCCCTCGGACTGGCTGGAGGGCCTGGTCAAGGCGTACGTCGGCGACTCGATCGCGAGCGACTTCTACCGGGAGGTCGCGGCCCGGCTCGACTCCGACACGCGCGAGCTGGTGCTGGCCGTCCTCGACGACACCGGGCACGCCGGGTTCGCGGTGGAGAAGGTGCGGGCCGCCATCGACGCCGATCCGCGCGTGGGCGGCCGGCTGGCGCTGTGGGCGCGGCGGCTGATGGGGGAGGCGCTGTCGCAGTCCCAGCGGGTGGTCGCCGACCGGGACGCGCTGTCCACGATGCTGGTGGGCGGGGTGGCCGACGGGTTCGACCTCGCGGAGGTCGGCAGGATGTTCTCGCGGATCACGGAGGCGCACACCAAGCGGATGGCCGCGCTGGGCCTCGCGGCGTAGCACTCCGTCGGGCGGCGGGGCCTGTCGTCTCGCAGCTGTGCGTGGGGGTCGCTCGCGCGGTTCCCCGCGCCCCTGCGGGGCGCGGCCCTCACGCCGTCGCTGATCGGCGGCGCAGGCGCCTTGTCGGGCGGAGGAGCAGGGACAGGGACGCCACCGAGATGATCGCGGCGCCCAGGAGGCTGAGCAGGGCGGTGCCCGGGCCCAGCGCGCTGTGGGTGACGAAGTCGCCGAAGAGGGCTCCGGCGACGCCCGTGCAGAACACCAGCGGGCGGGCCGGGAGCCGGTGGGCGAGCCGGTGCGTCGCCGCCCACGCCAGGATCAGACCGAGCACGGCGGAGCCGAGTGCTTCGAGGATCATGTCGGGGTCCCTCCCACGGCCGGTCTGGCTCGACGGTCGTAGCCCGTCATACCCGTGACCTGCGGAATGCAATCCTGCGCTGTGAAGGACCTGTGCTCCGTCCGTGAGCACGCGGCATGCGGAAGGGCCCGGCGGCACACGGCCGCCGGGCCCTTCGCACACATGTCGCCTACAGGGCGCCGAACCCGACCTTGCGCACGGTCGGCTCGCCGATCTCCACGTACGCCAGACGGTCCGTCGGCACGAGGACCTTGCGGCCCTTCTCGTCCTGGAGGCTGAGCAGCCCGGTCTTCCCGGCCAGCGCCTCGGCCACGATGCTCTCGACCTCCTCGACGCTCTGACCGCTCTCCAGAACGATCTCGCGGGGCGCGTGCTGCACGCCGATCTTGACCTCCACGGCTATGTCCCTCCGACGGTCAGTGATGTGCGCGATCAACCGCGCCGTACCCAGCACACATTAGCCCGGTGAGGGGGCGTGCACGGCCCGGGCGGGAACGCCAGGAGCGAACAGCGCGCGGGAACAAACGGCCGTCAGTGGTGCTCGGTGCCGTGCAGCGGGAATCCGGCGATGCCCCGCCAGGCCAGCGAGGTCAGCAGCTGCACCGCCTGGTCGCGCGGGACGCTGCGGTCGCTGTGCAGCCAGGAGCGGGCGACCACCTGGGCGAGCCCGCCCAGACCGGAGGCCAGCAGCATCGACTCCGCGCGCGAGAGGCCGGTGTCCTCGGCGATGACGTCGCAGATCGCCTCGGCGCACTCGTTGCTGACCTTGTCCACACGTTCGCGCACCGCGGGCTCGTTCGTCAGGTCCGACTCGAAGACCAGCCGGAAGGCCCCGCCGTCGTCCTCCACGTACGCGAAGTAGGCGTCCATGGTCGCCCGCACGCGCTGCTTGTTGTCGGTCGTCGACGCCAGCGCGCTGCGCACCGCCTGGATCAGCGACTCGCAGTGCTGGTCCAGCAGGGCGAGGTAGAGGTCGAGCTTGCCGGGGAAGTGCTGGTACAGCACCGGCTTGCTCACACCGGCCCGCTCGGCGATGTCGTCCATCGCCGCCGCGTGGTAGCCCTGTGCGACGAACACCTCCTGAGCGGCGCCCAGCAACTGGTTCCGCCGGGCTCGGCGCGGCAGACGCGTGCCCCGTGGGCGTGCCGCCTCAGTTTGCTCGATGGCTGTCACGCCGCCTCCCAAAGTCGTCCACATGCGGTGTCGGCCGCGCGGCCATCGTACTTTTCGGTAACCGTGGTGTGCGCGGTGCGAGCGCAGAATTTCACGTACCGGACGACGGCGAAAGCCGTGCGGCCCCTCCGGTCCGGCCGGCCGGGCCCCGCGCGGACCTGCGAGGTCAGCGGTAGTCGTCCTCGTCGAGCGAGACCACGCGCGCCTGCTCGACCAGATCGGCCACGTTCCCGCGGTCCGGGTCCATTCCGGTCAGCGGGTCGTCGCGGTCCGGCGCGATGTCCGCGTGCTGCTCGGCCGCGTCGACCTCAGGCGCCTCGACGTCGCGTTCCTGCGGCGTCTGCGCGTCCAGGTCGTCGATGTCCTCGATGTCCTCGATCGCGTCGGGCTCGGTGGGGTCATAGGCCATGGTGGGCTCCCTTCCTACGAACGTCCCTGGATAGATGCAGGGGCCACACGCGGGTGCCCTCTGTACGAGCCTAGGAGACGGCTGATCCGGACGCCATGCCGTCAGGCCCGTTCGCCGCACCGGGTCTCCGGCTCCGTACGGGTTCATTCTGTGACGGCGAACACACGAGCCCCCGCGTGATCACCTCGTAACATTGCCGCATGTCTTCGACCGAGTCGCCGTCCGTGTCGGCCGCCAGTGTGCTCCCCAGGGTGGCGCCCGTCCGGGTCGGCGAGGGCGAGCGGCTGCGGTCCGTCGGCCTGCCCGGTGTCACCCTGTCGGTGCGTTCCCGGCCTCCCGCGCGCGCGGGCCTGCCGCCCGCGCTGTACGTCCACGGGCTCGGCGGCTCCTCGCAGAACTGGTCGTCCCTCATGGCCGAGCTGGACGGGGTCCTCGACAACGAGGCGGTCGACCTGCCGGGCTTCGGCGACTCCCCGCCACCGGACGACGGCGACTACTCCGTCACCGGGCACGCGCGCGCGGTGATCCGCTATCTCGACGCGGCCGGCCGCGGCCCGGTCCACCTCTTCGGCAACTCGCTCGGCGGCGCGGTCACCACGCGGGTGGCCGCCGTACGGCCCGACCTGGTCCGCACGCTCACGCTCGTCTCGCCCGCCCTGCCCGAGCTGCGGGTGCAGCGCACCGCGGTGCCGACGGGGCTGCTCGCCGTGCCCGGCATCGCCGCCCTCTTCACCCGGCTCACCCGGGAGTGGACGGCCGAGCAGCGGGTGCGCGGGGTCATGGCGCTCTGCTACGGCGACCCCGGGCGGGTCTCGCCGGAGGCGTTCCGGCAGGCCGTGGAGGAGCTGGAGCGCCGGCAGCAACTGCCCTACTTCTGGGATGCGATGGCCCGCTCCGCGCGCGGGATCGTCAACGCCTACACGCTGGGCGGACAGCACGGGCTGTGGCGCCAGGCCGAGCGGGTGCTCGCCCCCACGCTGCTGGTCTACGGCGGCCGGGACCAGCTCGTCGGCTTCCGCATGGCCCACCGGGCCGCCCGCGCCTTCCGTGACTCCCGGCTGCTGTCCCTGCCGGACGCCGGGCACGTCGCGATGATGGAGTACCCGGAGCTGGTGGCCGGCGCGTTCCGGGAGCTCCTGGCACAGGCGAACGGCTCCGGCGAGGCCGCCGGCGCCGCGGACGCGAGGGGCTGAGGGCCGGGGTGGGACGCCACAGCCGCCGCGGACCGGCCCCGAAGGGCGACTCCGCGGACATAGCCGCCAGGCGGGAGGACCGACGGGGCGCACGCTCCGGCGGCGGCAGGGCGGGGGGTGCGCCGGGGGCTCCCGACGGCACCCCGGTGCGGGGTTTCGACGGCACCCCCGCGCGGGGCGTGCCGCGGCTTCCTGACGGCACAGCGACGTACGGGGCACCGGGGCCCGGTGGTGGTGCGCCGGCCCCGGGGGCGCGCGGCGGGCATCCCGAGCATCGCGAAGCCGGGGGCGGCTGGGGCGAGTTCGGCGGACGGGCGGCCGGTAGCGGCGGGCCCGGTGTCGTGCTGCCGCGGCAGCGGCAGGCGGAGCCGGGGGCCCCGGGCCCGGGTGCCCCGCGTCCGGGCGGGTCACGGCGCCGGTCCGGCCCCCGGCAGGAGTACCTCGAAGCCTTCGAGGGGGCCGGCGAGCGCGGCTCGACCGGCGAGGAGACCGCGACCACCGAGACCCCCGCGGCCGGCGCCGGCGTGCCCGCGCAGCGCGGCGGGGCCAAGGGGAGGGCCTTCACCGGCATCGCGGCGGCCGCCGTCACCACCGTGCTTGCGGTGGTCGTCGCCGGACAGGTGACCAAGGCACAGGACGACGACGGCGTGCGCTCACGGCCCGTCACCGGCCTGGCCCCTGACACGGGTGCCTCCGGCGCGCCGACTCCCGCCACCGCACCGAGCGCGGTCGCGCTGACGTACGACCAGAAGATGGCCGAGAAATACCCGCTCAGCGCCAAGCTGGCCGGATCGGGGAAGTTCGACGCGGTGCCCGGTGCCGACAAGGCGCCCGGTACCGGGCAGAAGTATCGTTACCGCGTCGACGTCGAGCAGGGCCTGCGGCTGGACGGGGCGCTGTTCGCCGAGGCCGTGCAGCAGACCCTGAACGACAAGCGCAGCTGGGCCCACGGCGGCGACCTCACCTTCGAGCGGATCTCCACCGGCAAACCCGACTTCGTGATCACGCTGGCCAGTCCCGGCACCACCGCCAAGTGGTGCGCCAAGTCCGGCCTGGACACCACGGAGGACAACGTCTCCTGCGACTCGGCCGCGACCGAACGCGTCATGATCAACGCGTACCGGTGGGCCCAGGGAAGCACGACGTACGGTGACCGGATCCATGCGTACCGGCAGATGCTGATCAACCACGAGGTCGGCCACCGGCTCGGCCACGGCCACGTCAACTGCCAGAAGGACGGCGAGCTGGCGCCGGTCATGCAGCAGCAGACCAAGTTCCTGGACCACGACGGGATCCACTGCCGGGCCAACCCGTGGCCTTACCCCACGAGTTGACAGGCACCACTTGTGGCACATTGACATCCCGACGTATGTGCGTTCATATTTCTGCTCATGTGGTCTAGTCATGCCGTTCACAGCAGCGCCGCCATCGAGCTGGCGCTCATCGGTGTGACCGCACTCTGCGTGGCCGACATCCACTGTCGCTGACGCCGCCTCCCCGGCGTTCGCGTCGCGACCCTTCTTTCCCTTTCCGTCCGTGACCGTGTCACGGACTTTTCGACGACCCGGCGCCGGGGCCGACGTCTGCCCGCAGGCGTCTCACTCCTCGACCACATGTCTCACTTATCGAGAAACCCTTGATCAACCCCGCCACGTCACCCCGAGAGGTCGTCATTCCGATGCGTCAACCGTCCGTCATAGCGCGCCGCGTGGCCGCGGCATCCGTCAGCCTGGTCGTGGCAGCGGGCGCCGCCGCCTGCGGCCCGGAGGACAGCGATGCCAAGGGCTCCGGTGGCGACTCCACGCCCCACAAGGGCGGCACGCTCACGGTCCTGAACTCCGAGCCGCAGACCGACTTCGACCCCGCGCGCCTGTACACCTCCGGCGGCGGAAACGTCCCCTCGCTGGTCTTCCGCACCCTCACCACGCGCAACCGGGAGAACGGCGCGGCCGGCGCCGAGGTCGTCCCGGACCTCGCCACCGACACCGGGCGCCCCAACAAGGACGCGACCGTGTGGACGTACACCTTGAAAAAGGGTCTCGAGTACGAGGACGGCACGCCGATCACCTCGGCCGACATCAAGTACGGCATCGAGCGCTCCTTCGCCCCCGAACTCTCCGGCGGGGCCCCCTACCTGCGGGACTGGCTCGTCGGCGCCGCCGACTACCAGGGGCCGTACAAGGACAAGAAGGGCCTGTCCGCGATCGAGACGCCGGACGCCCGGACCATCGTCTTCCACCTGAACAAGCCCGAGGGCGAGTTCCCGTACCTCGCCACGCAGACGCAGTTCGCCCCGGTGCCCAGGAGCAAGGACACGGGCACCAAGTACGAGTCGCACCCCGTCTCGTCCGGCCCGTACAAGGTCGTCAAGAACGAGAACGACGGCGAGCACGTCCTCCTGGAGCGCAACACGCACTGGTCGGCGGCGACCGACCAGGAGCGCAAGGCGTACCCGGACACCGTCGACGTCCGCTCCGGCCTCGACTCCTCGGTGATCAACCAGCGGCTGTCCGCGTCCCAGGGTGCGGACGCCGCCGCCGTCACCACGGACACCAACCTCGGCCCGGCCGAACTCGCCAAGGTGACCGGCGACAAGGAGCTGGCCGCACGCGTCGGCACCGGCCACTTCGGCTACACGAACTACCTCGCCTTCAACCCGAAGGTGAAGCCGTTCGACAAGCCCGAGGTGCGCCAGGCGATCGCGTACGCCATCGACCGGTCGTCCGTGGTCAACGCGGCCGGCGGCAGCGCCCTCGCCGAGCCCGCCACCACCTTCCTGCCGGACCAGAAGTCCTTCGGCTACACGCCGTACGACCCGTTCCCGGCGGGCGCGTCCGGCAACGCGGCCAAGGCCAGGGAACTGCTGAAGCGGGCCGGTTACCCGAACGGTCTCACCCTCACGCTGACCCACTCCAACAGCAAGGACTTCCAGACCAGCCCGGAGATCGCCACCGCCGTCCAGGACGCCCTCAAGAAGGCCGGCATCACGGTCAGGCTGCAGGGCCTGGAGGACAACGACTACCGGGACAAGATCCACAGCGTGAAGACCGAGCCCGGTCTCTTCCTCTCCCACTGGGGTGCCGACTGGCCCTCCGGCGGCCCCTTCCTCGCCCCCATCTTCGACGGCCGGCAGATCGTCAAGGACGGAGCGAACTTCAACACGGGCCAGCTCAACGACAAGTCGGTCAATGACGAGATCGACGCGATCAACAAGTTGACCGACCTCGACGCCGCCGCCCAGCGGTGGGGTGCACTGGACAAGAAGATCGGCGAGAAGGCCCTCGTCGTGCCGCTGTTCCACCCGGTCTACAAGCGCCTGTACGGCAAGGACGTCAAGAACGTCGTCATCAGCGACTGGACCGGCGTGCTGGACATCTCCCAGGTCGCGGTGAAGTAGCACCGTGAGCGAGGCACTTGCCGTCGTCGAGACCGCCGGGACGGACACCTCCGTCCCGGCGGCCTCGGGGGCACGTCAGTTCTGGCGGCGGCTGCGGGCGCAGCGCGCCGCCCTGGTCGCCGCGGCCGTCGTCGCGCTGCTCGTCCTGACCGCGCTCGCCGCGCCGCTGCTCACCGCCCTGGAGGGCCAGGACCCCACCACCTACCACCCCACCCTGATCGACTCCGCGCGCGGCGGCGTGCCCATCGGCTCCCTCGGCGGCGTGAGCGCCGACCACTGGCTGGGCGTCGAACCGCAGACCGGACGCGACATGTTCGCCCGGCTGGTCTACGGCGCGCGGGTCTCGCTGGGCGTGTCGCTGGGCGCCACCGTCGTCCAGATCCTGATCGGCGTCGCCATGGGCGTGGCCGCGGGCCTGGGCAACCGCTGGGTCGACCTGGTCCTCAGCCGCGTCACCGACATCTTCATCTCCATGCCCCTGATGATCATGGCGCTCGCGCTGCTGGCCATCGTGCCGGCCGGCTTCCCGCGGCCCGTCCTCGTCGCACTGATCATCTCCCTGGTCGCCGGGTGGGCCACCCTGGCGAAGATGGTGCGCGCGCAGACCCTCGCCCTGAAGAACCTCGACTACGTCTCCGCGTCCCGGCTGAGCGGCTGGAGCACCTGGCGGACCGCCGTGCGCGAGCTGCTCCCGGGCCTGGCCGCGCCGGTCATCACCTACGCCGCGCTGCTGATCCCGTCGAACATCAGCGCCGAGGCGGCCCTGTCCTTCCTCGGCGTCGGCGTGCAGCCGCCCACCCCCTCGTGGGGCCAGATGCTCACCTCCGCCGACGTCTGGTACCAGGCGGCCCCGCAGTACCTGCTGCTGCCCGCGCTCGCCCTGTTCGTCACCGTGTCCGCGCTGACCGTCCTCGGCGACGGCGTCCGCGTCGCCCTCGACCCGCGCGCCGCCTCCCGCCTGCGCGTCGGCACCGGCCGCAAGCGGGAGGCCCGCGCCCAGGCGGCCGTACCCGGCGGCGAACCGCGGAAGGAGGAGCGGCCGTGAGCGGCTTCACCGGCTTCGCCCTGCGCCGGGTCATCGGCGCCGTGATCACCCTGTTCGTCCTCTCGGTGATCATCTACGTCGTCTTCTACGTCACCCCCGGCGACGTCGCCCAGATCACCTGCGGCCCGCGCTGCTCCCCGGCCCAGGTCCACCAGGTGGCCGAGCAACTCCACCTCGACGACCCGCTGTACGTGCGCTACTGGCACTTCCTGCAGGGCATCTTCGTGGGCCAGGACTTCTCCACGGGCACCTCCGTGGAGCACTGCGCGGCGCCCTGCCTCGGCCAGTCGTACCAGACCGGCCGGCAGGTCACCGACATCCTCCTGACCAAGCTGCCGGTGAGCTTCTCGCTGGTGCTCGGCGCGATGGTGATCTGGCTCGTGCTCGGCATCGGCACCGGCGTGCTGTCCGCCTGGCGGCGAGGCCGGCTCTCCGAGCGCCTCCTGACCGCGCTCACCCTCGGAGGCGTCGCCACGCCCGTCTTCGTCATCGGCCTGGTCCTGATGATCGTCGTCTGCGGCGAACTCCGGCTGCTGCCCTTCCCGCAGTACGTGAACTTCGGCGACGACCCCGAGCAGTGGGCCTGGAACCTGCTGCTGCCCTGGCTCTCCCTCGCCCTGATCGAGGCGGCCAACTTCGCCCGGCTGACCCGGGCCTCCATGCTGGAGACGCTGGCCGAGGACCACATCCGCACCTTCCGGGCCTACGGCGTCAGCGAGCGCGCGGTCATCGCCCGGCACGCGCTGCGCGGCGCGACAGCCTCCGTCATCGCCCTCAACGCGGTCACCTTCGGCTCGGCCATCGGCGGCGCCGTCCTCACCGAGACCCTGTTCGGCCTGCCCGGCATCGGCCAGGAACTGGTGCACGCGGTCAAGGTCGTCGACCTGCCGGTGGTCGTCGGCATGGTCCTGGTGACCGGCTTCTTCGTGGTCCTCGCCAACGCCGTCGCGGACGTCCTGTACGCGGTGGCCGACCGACGGGTGGTGCTCGCATGAGCCTGGTGGAAGCGGCGGACGTGAACCTGGTGGACGTGACGGACCTGACCGTCGAGTTCGGCGCCCTGCGCGCCGTCGACGGCCTCTCCTTCAGCCTGGCGAAGGGTGCCGCCCTCGCCCTGGTCGGCGAGTCCGGCTCCGGCAAGTCCACGGTCGCGGGCGCCCTGCTGGGCCTGCACCGGGGCACCGGGGCCCGGGTCGGCGGCTCGGTGCGGGTGGCCGGCACCGACGTGCAGGCGGCCTCCGACGAGGAACTGCGCCGGCTGCGCGGGGCCACGGCCGCCATGGTCTTCCAGGACCCGCTGTCCTCGCTCGACCCGTACTACGCGATCGGCGACCAGATCGCCGAGGTCCATCGCGTCCACACGCGCGTGTCGCGGCGCGCCGCACGCGCGCGTGCCGTGCAGGTGCTGGAGCGGGTCGGGATCCCGGACGCGGCGCGCCGGGCCCGGTCCCGCCCGCACGAGTTCAGCGGCGGCATGCGCCAGCGCGCCCTGATCGCCATGGCCCTCGCCTGCGAACCGGAGCTGCTGATCGCCGACGAGCCGACCACCGCGCTCGACGTCACCGTCCAGGCGCAGATCCTCGACCTGCTGCACGGGCTGCGCGAGGAGACCGGCATGGGGCTGCTCCTCGTCACCCACGACGTGGGCGTGGCCGCCGAGAGCGTGGACGACATCCTGGTCATGCGGCACGGCAGGGCCGTCGAGCGCGGCCCGGTCGGCACGGTCCTCGCGGCACCCGCCGAGGCGTACACCCGCGAACTGCTGGACGCCGTCCCGCGCGTGGACGCCCGCCGGACCGGCTCCCCGGCCACCGGCGAGGTGGTGCTGGAGGCCGTCGGCGTGCGGCGCGAGTTCGGGCGCGGCAAGCGGGCCTTCACGGCCGTGGACGACGTCTCGGTGACCGTCCGGCGCGGGGAGACCCTCGGCGTGGTCGGCGAGAGCGGCAGCGGCAAGACCACGCTCGGCCGCATGCTCGTCGGACTGCTGGAACCCACCGCCGGCGAGATCCGCCACGGGGGAAGCCCGCACACCGGCGTGAACCCGGCCGTGCAGATGGTCTTCCAGGACCCCGTCTCCTCCCTCAACCCGCGCCGCAGCGTCGGCGAGTCCATCGCCGACCCGCTCCGCGCGCGCGGGATGGGGGTGCCCCCGCGCGAGCGCAGCCGAGCGTGGGGGAGCGACGAGCGGCGCATCCGGGAGCGGGTGAGGGAACTGCTGGAGCGCGTGGGCCTGGACGGGGCGCACTACGACCGCTATCCCCACGAGTTCAGCGGCGGGCAGCGCCAGCGCATCGGCATCGCGCGGGCGCTCGCCGCCGAGCCGCGCGCCATCGTCTGCGACGAGCCCGTCTCCGCGCTCGACGTCACCACCCAGGCCCAGGTGGTCGCCCTGCTCGGCGAACTCCAGCGGGAACTCGGCCTGGCGCTGGTCTTCATCGCGCACGACCTCGCCGTCGTCCGCCAGGTCAGCGACCGGGTCGCGGTGATGCGGCGCGGCCGGCTCGTCGAGTACGGGCCCGCCGACTTGGTGTACGACAGCCCGCGCGAGGCGTACACCCGGCAGCTCCTGGCCGCCGTACCCGCGCTCGACCCGGAGCTGGCGGCCCGGCGCCGCGCCGCCCGGCGCGCACTGGCGGCGGCGTAGTGCCCGCGCGCGGGGGCCACGCCCGCGTGGCGTAACGTTTCGCGCTCGGACGATCACCCTGTGATCCCTTAGCGCGACGGAACGCGACCCGCACGCGAAAGTTACGACCGTTCACCCCTTTTGGTGGTGCGACGGACAACCGTCC
>NZ_JBEYXJ010000170.1:0-12792 GCF_040645015.1 Streptomyces sp. NPDC046881
CGAGCGTGTCCGGCCGAGCAGAGTAGCCGGACCTGGACGCCGCGGCCACCCCTGGCGTATGGATGGACGCCATGCCAGCCGTACCAGCGCCTGAGCTGTGCAGGCGCTGGCGCAGGCGCAGGCGCTGGCGCTGGCGCTGGCGGTCAGGAGTGGTGGCGTAGTTCGATCTGGTAGCGGCCGGGTGTCTGACCCACGACCTCGGTGAAGGCGTCGATGAAGCTGGAGGGGTTGGACCAGCCGCACGCCACCGCGGTCTCCGTCACCGACATACCGTCGGCGAGGCGGGCCAGCGCGTGGTGGATGCGCAGGGTGGTGCGCCAGCGGTGGAAGCTCATGCCCAGCTCGGTCTGGAACAGGCGGCTCAGGGTGCGCTCGCCGGCCCCCACTCTGCGGCCCAGTTCGGCCAGGGTCGTGGATTGGGCAGGGTCCTCGTGCAGCAGCGCGGTGGCGGCGCGGAGCCGGTCGTCATTGGCTTCCGGCAGGTGGAGGGACTGCTCTGCGGCGTCGACCAGCTCGTCCACGATGACGGCGAGCAGCCGCCGGTGCGCACCGGGCCGTCGCTCCGGGCTGCCGGTGAGGGCGAGGAGCGTCTCACGCAGCAGCGGGCTGACTGCGAAGACGCTCGGGTGGTCCACGAGCTGTGCGCACAGGTCGAGCGGGACTTGGAGGAGGCGTACGTCGGTCCGGCCGTAGAAGCGGTGGGAGTGCGCGAAGCGCGGGGGTGTCCAGGTGACCCGGTTGGCGGGCGCGACCCATGTTCCGCGCTCCGTGGAGGTGGCCAGCGCGCCGGCGGCGGCGTAGACGAGCTGCCCCTCGGCGTGCGAGTGGGGGTCGAGCTGATAGCCGTGCGGCAGCCACGCGGCGCCGTGCAGTGGCGTCGCGTCCGGCTCGGACGATGTCGATGCAGGTTGGCGGTCTTTCGGCATCAGATGTCAGGTTACCGGTGGTCCCGCATGGGTGGTGAGCCGGACAGTGACGTCATGACCTTGATGGCCAGCATGATCCCGCGAGGCGGTGGGCGGTCATGACGCCCCGTATCAAGCGCCCGAGCGAGCGGCGGAGCTTCTGGGTGAGGCTGCGGTCGATCACCTGGCGCCGGCGAGGGTCGTAGAGCGAGAGGTAGATCGCTTCGTGCGAGATCTGCATGGAGGCGTCGCCAGGAAACTGCCGTCGCAGCCATCCTGCGATCTGCTCGGGTGACCAGCACAGAGCCAGCTTGGCTTCCACCAGGGCGCGCAGGGCGGGCCGCTGGGCGAGCTTGGCCTGCTTGGCGGGCGAACGGGCCGTAGGAGTCGAGATGGACGTTGGGGCTGTCGGTGGAGTGGGCAAGCCGGTCCGCACCAAGGAACCGCGCCCCGCCCGTACGAACACCATCGCCCGCTACTTCAAGCCGTACACCCTCACCCGCCTGCGCTACGGCACCCGCACCGACACTCCCGCCACGGCTACACCGCCCGCGAGCTGGAGCACCGCGACCTCGCGCCGGTCGTCGAACTCACCGCACTCGGCCCCGACCCCCACCAGCGCGACCGCGACCACAGCCTCATGCGCACCGTTCTGCGCTTGGACCACCCCCGCTACGAGGTCACCGACCAGCGCACCCATCTTCTGGTACGCCGCCTCTCCGACGCCGAAGTCCACGCCCGCGCCGACCAGGCCCGCCGCCCGCGTCGCCCCCACCTCGCCGGCCTCACCACCAGCTGAACCCCCTAAACCACAACGGCGCCCGTCTCGGCAGCACCGGTCCCGCACCCCGCCGCCGCCCGCACGTGCAAGCGCGCAAGGAACTGACCGGCCGGCACTCGCGAGTGGGGTCCCGGCTTCATTACCTGTGCGGTAATCGCGTGGCCGGGCGGGGCGCGGCAGGGTGAAGCCATCGGGTTTCGGGCCGGCGGACTCCGGCTCGGAGCCTGGCCCAACTGCCCTGAACCCCTGTCGATTCCACCGTGAACGGGAGTCCCGTCATGTCGATCTACGTTGCCGCCGTCGCCCGCTACTTCGAGGCGTGGAACGCCACCGACGCCGACACGCTCGCCAAGGCGGTCGCCGCCGCGTGGTCCGAGGACGGCACCTACACCGACCCGCTGGCCGACGTGAGCGGCCACGAGCAGATCGCCGCGGTCATCCAGGCGGCACACGAGCAGTTCCCCGGCTTCGAGTTCAGGCTTGCCCGTGACGTGGACGGCAACCATCACATCGCTCGCTTCAGCTGGGAGCTGGTGTCCACTACCGACGGCTCGGCGCCGGTCGCCGGCTCGGACGTGGTCACCCTGGCCGAGGACGGCCGGATCACTTCCGTCCTCGGCTTCCTCGACCGGCTCCCGCAAGCCTGACACTCCCAGGGCCCACGCCCCGGCTCGACAGGCCGGGACAAGGCCGGCCCCGCAAAAACCCGCGTGCCCCGCGGTCGTGATGACCGCTAGTGTCCTTGCTGTGCAGGTGCGCAGGCTGCGGCTACTTCGCCTCTCAAGCGGGTAACGCGGGTTCGAATCCCGCCGCCGGTGCCAGCCGGTGTCGTCCAGTGGCCCAGGACGCCTACAGTGCGCCGCCGCCGACCCTGAACTCTGCACACCGAAGGCACGAGCTGCCCGCCCCGGGGGAATCTAGGCGGGCAGGTCTGCTCACGGCTTCAGGGGTTGCGGAACCCGCGGTCGGGATCGCGGGCCTGTCCCGGACGGAAGGGCAGGAACCAATCCGAGGCGGCCAGGTTGGCCAGACCGAGTGCCCGCCGTCCGTGAGGAAAAGGAACTCTCGTCCGTGAGTCGTGTCGGACGAGCCCCAGGAGCTCGGCTTCGGCTCCGGCATGACGTGCTGGCGGCGGCTCGCTGCCTGGAACGAGGCCGGCGTGTGGGACCGACTTCATGC
Source organism: Streptomyces sp. NPDC046881 (assembly GCF_040645015.1). Classification (NCBI taxonomy): domain Bacteria; kingdom Bacillati; phylum Actinomycetota; class Actinomycetes; order Kitasatosporales; family Streptomycetaceae; genus Streptomyces; species Streptomyces sp. NPDC046881. The sequence goes on from NZ_JBEYXJ010000170.1 coordinate 2,866, forward strand.
CATCCTGCTGACGAAGCTACGGGCGGCGAGGTAGTTCGACTGGTCGCGGGCGGTGATCGACTCCAGCCACGTCAGGGCCGCTCGGCGAGGCCCCAAAGCGGCCCCAGCCCGGTCGACCGCGCACGTCCGGGCAGCAAGCACCATGTCCTCGTCGACGGGCAGGGCATTCCGCTCGCAGTGTCACTGACCGGGGGGAACCGCAACGACATCACTCAGTTGCTGCCCCTTCTCGCGAAGGTCCCGTCCATCGCGGGTCTGGCCGGGCGACCACGCAGGAGGCCCGACGCCCTGCTCGGCGACCCCGGCTACGACCACGACAAGCACCGCCGACTCGTCTGGGCGCACGGCATCAAGCCGGTGATCGAGCCGCCGCGGTGTTCCGCACGGCTCCGGCTCGGAGTGCACAGGTGGGTCGTCGAGCGCACCATTGCCTGGCCCCACCGCTTCAGGCGCCTACGCGTCCGCTGGGAACGACGCGACGACATCCACGAAGCCTTCCTCGGCCTCGCCACCTGTCTCATCACCCGCCGACACGTCCAATGCCTTTGTTTACGACCTCTTAAGCCAGGGCGAGGCCGACGTCGACCAGCGATGACCGGCACAGGCGAGTGACATCGGGAATCGCAGTCCAGACCGACTCGGCGATTTCACCGTCCGGCTCCGGTCGCAGTTGGCCGCCGGTGATACGAACCTGGTAGAAGACGCCGACATTCTGATGCTCTGGTCCGCCGGGGATGGCACGCTCGGCCGCGGGGATCACCCGGGAGTCCACGCCCAGCAGGCGTTCGACCACCGCATCGCAGCCGGTTTCCTCGGCGATCTCCCGGATCACCGCGTCGAATATGAGCCGGATCACGGGGCGCGGCGGCGCCGGGCTCAGTCCTGCGGCATGCGCAGCGCGTTCGTCCACAGCCGGGTGACGGTCTCGACCAGCGTGTCGAAGGGCACGGATTCGCCCAGGACGAAGGTCACGTACGCGAGTCGGCTGACCATCGCGTTCAGGGCCCGTGCGGTGATCTCCGGATCGAGCTCCGGGTCCGCCAGGCCCGACTGCTGGAGGCGGGCGATGGCGGCGGCGCTGCGGTCGATGAACACACGCGACCGCTCCAGCCGCACTGCCACGAACTGCGGGTCGATGGCGGCGGCCTGTTCCATGGCGGCCATCAGGCCGGCGTTGCGGCGATAGGACTCCAGGTAGGCGCGGTTGGCGCCCTCCACCCCTCGCCACAGGTACTTGCGTCCGCCGCGGTCGTCACCGCCGTCGCTGACTCCCGCGTGCAGCATCTCGTCCTGCAGCCGAGCCAGGACAGCGGCGAACACGTCCTCCTTGGACGCGAAGTGCGTGTAGAAGCTGCCGGTGGCCACTCCGGCTTCGGCTGCGATATCGACGATGCGGGCATCCAGATAGCCGTCCCGCTCGAAGATCCGCCGGGCCGCGGCCACCAGGGCGTCACGAGTGCGCATGCCACGCCGGGTACGCGTCCCGGCCGGCTGTGGCTGCGCGGGCTGTTCGGTTCCAGGATGAGGAGGGAGCATGCGCGCAGCCTAACCCAGCATTGAATCTGAATCCGGATTCAAGTACGTTCCGGCCATGGACAACACCACCGCTGTCACCGCCTGGAACCTGCTCGTCCGCCGCGATGACCTGTCGACCGCGGAGCTGGCCGACGCCCCCGTCCCGCAGGTGCGGGACGGCGAGGCGCTGCTGCGCGTCGACCGGGTCGGCCTGACCGCCAACAACGTCACCTACGCCGCGCTCGGTGACTCTTTCCGCTACTGGGAGTTCTTCCCCGCGCCCCGCGCCGGCTGGGGAATCGTCCCCCTCTGGGGGTTCGCCGACGTCGTCGCCTCCCGGGTCGAGGGCATCGAGACAGGCAGCCGCTACTACGGCTACTTCCCGTCCGCGAGCCACCTGCTGGTCCGCCCCGACCGGGTGGACGAGCGCGGCTTCCGCGAGGCCAGCCCCCATCGCATGCCGCTGCCCCGGCCCTACAACGCATACGCCCTCACCACCGGCGACCTCGCCTACGAGGCCGGCCGGGAGGACCTTCACGTTCTGTACCGCCCGCTGTTCTGGACCTCGTTCATGCTGGCCGACTGGCTCGTCGACAACGCCTGGCTGGGCGCGAAGAGTGTCGTCCTGTCGTCCGCCTCGAGCAAGACGGCCTACGGCGCCGCCCACCTGCTCCAGGGGCAGGGCTGCGAGGTGGTCGGCCTGACCTCCCCGCGCAACCTCGCCTTCACCGAGGGCCTCGGCTGCTACGACCGGGTGCTGACCTACGAGGACGTCTCCAGGCTCCCACGCACGCAGACGCTGTACGCCGACTTCGCGGGCGACGAGCAGCTGTCCGCCCGGCTGGGCGCCCACCTGGGCGACTCGCTGGTGCACGAGGTGGTCGTCGGCATCACCAACCAGGAACCCGCGCCCGCCGGCACCCTCGCGGAGACGGGGCCGGGCATGTTCTTCGCGCCCGACCAGATGCGCAACCGCATCGGCGACTGGGGGCGGGAAGGGCTGGACCACCGTTTCGCCGAGGCGTGGAAGGAGTTCCTGCCAGTGGCCGAGGGGTGGGTCGACATCGTGCACAGCAGCGGCCCGCAGAGCCTCGAGCGGGTCTGGCACGAGGTGCAGTCGGGTCGGACCTCGCCACGGACCGGCCACATCATCACTCCATAGCGATGACCGTCGCGCTCGACGTGCGGCCCGTTGTACACGGCCGCACTCACCCCGCCCCTCGAATGGACGCCCATGGGCTACGTCTCCTTCGACTGGAAGTCGCGGGCGGCCATCCAGATGGTGAGGTCGCGGGCGATTCGTTGATGCTGGCCGCCGTGGTGGCCTCGTGCCCGTTGCGGGTGGTGTCACGGCGGATCTCGTAGCCGCCTTCCTCGAGGACGGCTATTGAGGCGAACCAGACGGGTAGTCCTTGTCGGGCTGGATGACGACGAAGGTGTTGTCGGAGTCGTTGAGGTCGCTGATCATCACGAACAGCGCGTCCTCCGAGGGGTCTTTCATGCGGTCACCGTTCTCGCTGTCGGCGCCGTAGCACTGAGCCCCGTGGTGATCTCTCCCTCACGCTGTCGGCCCTGGTCGCGGTCGGCATGGCATGAGGAACCTACGTTCAGGCCGGTCGCAGCCATTCGCCGACCGTGGCGCTCAGGACGGTGGCTTGGAAGCGGCTGGCGAGTCTGTCGCAACCGGGTGGCGACCGCCCGGTTGCGCTTGAGCCAATTGATCCCCGCACTCGACCGCGTGCTCCGGGATCGTGGAGCGGATCCCGCCGGCAACCGCGACAGACCCCCTGCGGCGCGTACTGCAGTCACCGGGCCCGGCCGTCTCCCCATCGGCCGGGCTCACTGCTGAGCACAGGGCTTGCGGCTAAGCCGGTTGGGGGCCGACTCCGACCCGGGGGAACACAACTTCTGGGCTGCTGTAACCATCCAACTACTAGATTTGGGGGGCGGATCCCGTAGTGCTGGCGGCAGGCGAACGTGCAGCCTGCAGCGGCTGCTTCCGAGCTGCGGAGAAACCGTGGGCCGCGGCGGCATGTGCGGCACCGCCTTGGCCAGGGCGCGCGGGCCAGCGGGCTGCCGGCCCCTCTTGGTCACCAAGCGACCTCCCGCCTTTGATGACGAACGCGTGGCCGCCCGACGGATCGTCTCGGAGTACCAGCTGCCTGCGAGCCGGGGAGGACCTCGGCACGTGGCAGGTGCACCAGGACCTCCTCGCCCGCCGGAACTCCCCTCGACGGCGGCCCGCGATGGACCGGACCCCGGCTGCGGCACCTGAGCGGCAGCGGCCGCCGCCTTCGGAGTTCCTGCGGCCGAGGACTCCTGCCGTGGGTAGGGTGACCGGCGTGGACATGCTGCACCTGCGTTACTTCGTCGCCGTGGCCGAGGAACTCAACTTCTCGCAGGCGGCACGCAGACTGCACATGGCGGCTTCTCCGCTCAGCCAGCGGATCAAGGACCTCGAACGGGAACTCGGTCATGAGCTCTTCGAGCGCACCACGCACCGCGTCGACCTGACCCCCGCGGGTGCTGCGCTGCTGCCGATGGCGCGCGACGTCCTGGAGCGCGTCAACTCGATCCCGTGGCGGCTGAGCGAGGCAGTGCGTCCGCGGCTGGACAGGCTGTTCATGGGGATGCCCGCCGGAGTGCACCCGCTGCTGCGGGAGCGGGTGCTGCTGTTGGAGGACGCGTGCCGGGAGGTGTGCGAACTCAAGCGCTGGCCCGGCACCTCGGCGGACCTGGCGGACGCGGTGCGCGACGGCAGGCTGGCCATGGCGCTGGCCCGGCTGCCGGTCTCCGACCCGGCGTTGGAGATCATCGAGGTGATGCGCGAGGTGCTGGGTGCCGCGGTGCCGGCCGACCGGTTCGCGGGGCGGGGCTCCGTCACCCTGGAGGAGCTGGCCGAGCTGTCGTACGTGGGCACGCCGAACGACGCCACGCCGGCCTATTTCGAGGAAATCGATGCCCGTCTCCATTCGGTCGGCGTGAAGAAGAGGATCCGCATAAAAATGGCGGACTATTCCGGAAGCTCGGAACTCATTTCCTCCGGCATCGCCTTTTCTATGACCATGCTCTCACCGGAGAGCCCCATGCACCTGTACCGCCTGGACAACGTGGCCGTGCTGCCGGTCGATGACTTCCAACCCACCCTGAAGACAGGGCTGTTGTTCCGCGCCGATCGGGCGGACGCCGACGGGGACCTGAGTGAGGTAGCCGCCCGGGCCCGCCGGATCTTCGATCAGGTCATCACCGTCTGACTGATTTCCGTACGTCCTCTTCATGAAATGCGGAATGGGTGTGACCGCTGCGGTCATGCCCTTGTTCGCCACTTGATCGTTCCCTTCCGGTCCGTTCATGCATAACGTCGTGGGTGGAAACATTCGCCATGAAATTACTGCGTGAACAGGAGTGATGATGGACATCACGGCCGCCGGCACCACAGGTCCGCTGGACGGCGTGCGGGTGATCGATCTGTCAACGGTGGTGATGGGGCCGTATGCGGCGCAGATCCTGGGCGACCTCGGTGCCGACGTCATCAAGATCGAGTCCCCGTCCGACACGGTTCGGGTGGGTCCGTACCGGACCACGCCCGGTATGACCCCGCTCAACCTCAACGTCAACCGCAACAAGCGCAGCGTGACCTTGAACCTCAAGGACGACGCCGATCGCGCACGCGCCCTCGAACTGATGGACAGCGCCGACGTGCTGGTCACCAACATGCGCCCGGGCGCGCTCACCCGCCTCGGCCTCGGCCACGCCGAGGTCGCCGCCCGCAACCCCGGCCTCGTCTACGCCCACGCCCAGGGGTTCCGCAGCGACTCCGACCGGGCCGGCAACGCGGCCTACGACGAGACCGTACAGGCCGCCTCCGGTCTGGTGGACGTGACCAACCGGGCGCTGGGCACCCCGGCGTACCTGCCGACGATCATCGGCGACAAGGTATGCGCGCTGACCATCGTCTACTCGGTGCTCGCCGCACTGGTCCACCGTGACCGCACCGGCGCCGGCCAGTACGTCGAAATCCCGATGACCGACACGCTGATCGCGTTCAACCTCGTCGAGCACCTGGCGGGTCATGTCTTCGAACCGCCGCAAGGGCCGACCGGGTTCCCGCTGTCGATGAAGCGGGGGCACCGCGCGGTGCCCACCAAGGACGGCCTCGCCTGCGTCATGCCGTACAACCCGCGGAACTTCCGGGACTTCTTCCTCGCCGCCGGCCGTGCCGATCTCACCGCGGACCGGCGTGTCAACGGAGAGTCCATCGCCGATGACGACGTCGATGCCCTGATGGAGCTCGTGGGGGAGTGCTCGCCGAGCCTGACCACCGCGGAGTGGGAGCGGGTCTGCGCCGAGCACAGCATCCCCATGGCCCCCGTCCTCGAACTCGACCGGGCCGCCGAGGACCCGTACGTGCGCGGCGGCCGGCTGCTCGACGTGGTGGACCACCCCAGCGAGGGCGCCATCCGCTCGGTCGGCATCCCGGTGCGGTTCTCCGCCACCCCGGGTTCGGTCCGGCGGCTCGCCCCGCTGCCCGGCCAGCACACCGAAGAGGTCTTCCAGGAACTGGCAGCAGGCCGCTGACCGGCCGTCGAGCAAGGACGTACACCATGCACAGCACCACCGAGGTGCGGACCGAGACCATCGGCTCCGCACTGCTCATCACCATCGACCGGCCGAAGGCGCGCAACGCCGTCGACGCGGCCGTCGCACAAGGGCTGTCCGCGGCCCTCGACAAGCTGGAGACGGAACCCGCGCTGCGGGCCGGCGTACTCACCGGCGCCGGCGGCACGTTCAGCGCCGGAATGGACCTCAAGGCCGCGCTGGCCGGTGAATCGCCCGAGATTCCCGGGCGCGGCTTCGGCGGCCTGACCCAGGCCCGCACGACCAAGCCGCTGATCGCCGCCGTCGAGGGCTGGGCCATGGGAGGCGGCTTCGAACTGGCCCTGGGCTGCGATCTGATCGTCGCCGCGGCCGACGCCCGGTTCGGCCTCCCCGAGGTCAGCCGTGGGCTGATCGCGGCGGGCGGCGGAGTGATCCGGCTGCCCAAGCGCATCCCGTACCACCTGGCCATGGAAATGCTGCTGACCGGCGAACCGGTCACCGGCGAACGCGTTGGCCGGCTCGGCATCGCCAATCGTGTCGTGCCGGCCGGGGAAACCGTCGCGGCAGCCCTGGAACTGGCCGAGCGGATCGCACAGAACGCCCCGCTGGCACTGGCCGCCGTCAAGGAACTCGTCCGCGCCGCCGACGGCGCGCCCGAGGAGGAGGCGTTCGCCGTGCAGGCGCGGCAGATGGCCCGGCTCGCCGCCTCCGCCGACGTGACCGAGGGCATGACCGCCTTCACCGAGCGCCGCTCCCCGGTCTGGCAGGGCCGGTAGGCCCGAGGGAGAACACACGATGCATCAGTACGACATACCCGGGCACATCGCAACGCCGCTCGTCAACCCGGCCTATCCGCCGGTCGTGCCGCGCTTCACCAACCGCGAGTACCTCAACATCGTCTACCGCACCGACCACCAGGCACTGCGCGCCGTCGTGCCCGAACCGCTGCAGATCGACGAGCCGCTGGTGCGCTTCGAGATCATGCGCATGGGCGACGTCAGCGGATACGGACCGTACACCGAGTCCGGCCAGGCGATCCCGGTCCGCCACGAGGGCGAGCGGGGCGAGTACCTCCACGCAATGTACCTGGACAACCTTCCGGCCATCACCTCCGGCCGCGAGGCCAGTGCCTATCCCAAGACCGCCGGGTCGCCCGCCCTCTACGTCGACCAAGGAGCGCTGGTCGGAGTCCTCGACGTGGGCACGCTGCGGGTGGCGACCGCCACGATGGGCTACAAGCACTACGAGCTGTCGGTCGAGGAAGCCGTGGCCCAGGTCGGCGTGCCGACCTACATGCTGAAGCTGGTCCCAGGGTTCGACGGGGCGCCGCAGGTGGCGCAGTTGGTGCGCACCGAGATCACCGACATCACGGTGAAGGGCGCCTGGACCGGTCCCGCCCGGCTGCAGCTCTTCGAGCACGTGCTGGCCCCGCTTGCCGATCTGCCGGTGCGTGAGGTCGTGTCCGCCAGCCACATCCTGACCGACCTGACCCTGGCGCCGGTCAAGCCGGTCCACGACTACCTGGCCCGTCCCGCCCACCCCGTGCGGTGAACGCGGCCACGCAGGCAGCAGGAAGAGCAGAAGGAAGACATGTGATGACCGAGCCATTCACCACCGCCGCGGTCGTCGGCGCCGGGACGATCGGCCTGTCCTGGGCCGCGCTCTTCGCCGGCCACGGCATGCGGGTACACGTCACCGACCCGCGGCCGGACCTGGCCGACGCGGTCGCCGAGGCGCTCGACCGGGCGGCCGGCCAGCTGGCCGCGCAGGGCCTGGACGTGCGGGGCCTCGCCGAGCGGGTGCACATCGCCGACGACGTCGCCGACGCGGTGCGCGACGCCGACATCGTCCAGGAGAACGGGCCGGAGAACGCCGACTTCAAGCGGGAGCTGTTCACCACCCTGGCCGGCACGGCGCCCGCACACGCGCTGCTGCTCAGCTCCTCCTCGGCGATCCCCGCCACGGCGTTCACCGACACCATCGAGAAGGCCGACCGGATCCTGATCGGCCACCCCTTCAACCCGCCGCACCTGGTGCCACTGGTGGAGGTGGTGCCGGGGGAGCGCACCTCGCAGGAGAGCGTGGCGCGGGCCGTGGACTTCTACCGCTCCGTCGGCCGGGTCCCGGTCGTGGAACGCAAGGAGATCCCCGGGTTCGTCGGCAACCGCCTGCAGAACGCCCTCAGCCGTGAGGCCATCTACCTGGTCGAACAGGGCGTCGTCAGCCCGGCGGAGCTGGACACCGTGATGGTGAACTCGCTCGGCCTGCGCTGGGCGACGGTCGGACCGTTCCTCGGCGCGCACCTCGGCGGCGGCCCCGGCGGCTACCGGCACATGGCCGAGCACATCGGCGTGTCGATGCAGAAGATGTGGGACTCGCTCGGCCGCCCGGAACAGAGCCCCGAGCAGACCGAACGGCTCGTCGCGGCCGTCGAGGAAGCCTACGGCTCCCGTGCCTACGCCGACCTGGCCCAGGAACGCGACGCCAAGCAGATCGCCGTGCTGTCCGCCCGGGACAGCGCCACCAGCCTGAAGAAGGAGACCCGGTCATGACCACCCTGCTGCCCGAGGAGGCATCCGCCGCCGAGCGGCTGGCCGCGGACTTCTACGACTTCGAGTCGCTGCTGCCGCCGCACGAGCGCGAACTGCTGCTGCGCGCCAGGTCGTTCATGCGCACCGAGGTCAAGCCGCTGGTCAACGAGTACTGGGCGAAGGGGGAGTTCCCCCGCGAACTCATCGGCAAGTTCGGCGAGCTGGGACTCGCCGGCGTCCCCTACGAGGGCTACGGCGACCCCCTGCCCGCCGGAAGCAACCTGCTGGTCGGCATGCTCTCGATGGAGTACACCCGCACCGACGCCTCCAGCGCCACCTTCTTCGGCGTGCACAGCGGCCTGGCGATGTACAGCATCTACCGCGGTGGCGACCGGGAGCAGCGGGACCGCTGGCTGCCCTCGATGGCCGCGCTGGAGACCATCGGCGCCTTCGCGATGACCGAGCCGCTCGGCGGCTCCGACGTGGCCGGGGGCATGCGCACCACGGCCCGCTGGGACGGCGAGAACTGGGTGCTCAACGGCGCCAAGCGGTGGATCGGCAACGCCACCTTCGCCGACCTGGTGGTCGTCTGGGCCCGCGACGAGGCGGACGACAAGGTCAAGGGTTTCGTGGTCGAGAAGGGCACCCCGGGCTTCTCCCCGGTGAAGATCGAGAACAAGATCGCGTTCAGGATCGTGGAGAACGCGGAGATCACCCTGACCGACGTCAAGGTGCCCGAGGCCAACCGGCTGCAGCGGATCAACTCCTTCCGTGACGTGGCGGAGATCCTCCGCGCCACCCGCAGCGGGGTCGCCTGGCAGGCCCTCGGCGTGATGATCGGCGCCTACGAGCTGGCGCTCGGTTACGCCAAGGAACGCGAGCAGTTCGGCCGCCCGATCGCACGGTTCCAGATGGTGCAGGACCTGCTGGTCAAAAGCCTCGGCAACATCACCGCCTGCTGGGGCATGCTCGTCCGGCTCGCCCGACTGCAGGACGCCGGTGTCTTCCGAGACGAGCACTCCTCGCTGGCGAAGGCGTACGTCACCTCGCGGATGCGCGAGGTGGTCGCCTGGTGCCGGGAGATCTTCGGAGGCAACGGCATCGTGCTCGACTACGACATCGCCCGCTTCTTCGCCGACGCCGAGGCGATCTACTCGTTCGAAGGCACCCGCGAGATGAACACCCTCATCGTCGGCAAGGCGGTCACCGGCGAGAGCGCCTTCGTCTGACCCGGGCTCCACGCGACCCCGCGCCGGCCCCGAGGGACGCCTCGCTCGGGGCC
>NZ_JBEYXJ010000171.1:0-12731 GCF_040645015.1 Streptomyces sp. NPDC046881
GCCACTCCCGGGGCGGCGGACCAGCGGGGGCCAAAGCTGCACAGCACGTCATCGACGGAGACGCCGTACGACCGCGGCGGTGCCCTCCGGGCGCCGGCACCGCGGCCGGGCCGTCGGCCGGGTCACCCGGTGTCCGGCAGCGTCCCCCGAGTCCCGTCCGCGTCGGCCCTGTGCCGCGCCGCCAGCGCGTTGTGCTCCCGGACCGCCGTCAGCCACCGCCACGGCTGGATCTCGTCCAGGGTCAGGCCCGGACAGGCCAGTTGGTGCGGGATCCGGCACGTCGCCCCCGGCAGGGGCTCGTCCAGTCCGCCGTTCCAGGCGGTTCCGTTGCCGTCGAGGTGCCAGCGGTGGCCGCCGGGTACGAGATGGGCGGGGACGGTGAGGCGGGGTTCGAGCAGGACGTGCTGTCCGGTGTAGGTGGGGCGGCGGTCGCCGGTGAGCCCGCAGTGGGGACAGACCGGCGGCCGGGGCGGCTCGGGTCCGGCGGCGCCGTCCAGGGCCGCCTGGGCGCGGTCGGCGGTCTCCCACGGCGCGGGCGTGCCGGCGGGCGGCTGCCGGGAGCCGTCCGGGCCGGGGCCGGGCAGCGGGATGATGTGGTCGGTGTCCCCCATGCCGTCGAGCGTGCGGGCCGCCGCGCGGACGCGGGTAGGGCGCAATCCGGGCGCACCGGGAGCAGACGGGCGGGGCGCACGGGCGCCCGCCGCCTCCTGGCTGCGGACGGGGCGACCGGCGTCCGGGGGGTGCACACGCTGGGGCGTGGGAGGGTCGCGCCGGCTCGTCCTCCGTCAATCGGCAGTCGGCGTGGTGAGCGCGAGTCGCCAGTTGTGGGACCGGAGGGGGTTCCCGGGCGGGTACTCGAACGCGCACTCCCCCACCAGTTCGAAGCCCGCCTTGCGGCACACCGCGTTCGAGGCGTCGTGCCGCACGGAGGGGAACGCGTGCAGCCACCGGCGCGAGCCCTGTCGGCGGGCCTGTTCGGCGCACAGACGCAGTGCCTCGACCGCGAGGCCCCGGCCGCGGTACTCGGACAGGATGCCGTAGCCCGTCTCGTAGACCTGCTCCCCCTCCCATTCCCGCGGCCAGTACCCGATCGAGCCGGCGACCTGCCCGTCCAGCACGACGAGGAACATCCGGCCGTCGGTGAGGGCGAGGTACCGCTCGTGACGGCGCCGGAGCTGTTCCGCGGTCTCCGGGCCCCCGAGGTGTTCGGTCGACTCGGCGGAGTTCTGCCGGTGGAGCAGGTCGAGCCCTTGATCGGACCAGGGTGCGAGGCGAAGAGAGGTCATGCCGCCAACCTAGCGGGCGGGTCTGACATCGGTGCCGAGGAAGGAGGCGTCCCGGAACGCTCTCAGGGCCTGCTTGCGGCTGACCCCCAGCCGGGCCAGGACGTCCTCCTTGGCCAGTCCCGCGCCCCGCAGTTCGACGCAGCGCCGGGCGAGGTCCAGTCGCTCCGGGTGGTCCTCGGGTGCCTCGTAGAAGAGTCCGTCCTTCAGCAGTTCGTCGACGGTGTCGGCGGACCGGCCCATGGTCCGCGCGATCCGGGCGCGCGCCATTCCGGACCTCTTGAGGGCGACCGCCTCTGCCGCCTGGCGGCGGCGCTCGTTCTGCAGGTCCTCCGGTCGCCGGGAGGTGACGCCCGCGGCTCTGCGCGCCCGGGTCAGTGCGGTCTCGGCCTGCTTGGGGGTCAGCCCCAGCTCCGCGGCGATCTCCGCGACGCGCCGGCCCTCCTGCTGCAGCCGCAGCGCCCGTTCGTCCTGGTCGGCCCGCTGCACGAGCGACCGCTCGCGGTCCCGTTCCCGTCTGCGGCGGATCTCCGCCCTGAAGGCGCCGAGCAGCTCCGCCCTGACGGACCGGGCGAACCAGAGGCGCTCGCGCCGTTCCTCGTGCTCCTCCCGCATCCGCTCGCGGACGAAGTAGCCGTACCAGAACGGCATCCGCTCGGTCAGGTCCCCGTCCCTCTTCGCTCCCCAGCTGAACAGGGGGTGCGCGGAGCGCCTGTGCCACAGCGCCTTCAGGGCGGACTCGTCGGGGTCGTAGCCGCGGTCCTCGCGCAGCCCGAGTCGCTGCTCGTCGGTGAGGTCGGCCATGGCGGCCTCCCAGCCGGCGCGCAGTCCCGCGGCCTCCGCCAGGTCCAGCAGATCGCGCCAGTCCCATTTCGGCAGGGTCAGCCCGAAGCCGTCCCCGCCGCCCGTGGTCCAGCGGTTCGTCTCGGCGCCGGTGTACACCGCGAAACCGGCGGCGTTCCACGCTCGGACGACGTCGTGCCACATCTTGGCCGAGGTCGCGGGCAGGTAGGCGACGCGCTCGCCGTCCACGTCGAGGGCGACCGCCCGCGCGTCCCACGGATTGTGGGGCTCGGGCACCAGCTCGCACTCGACCCGCCGCCCCGCGGGAAGCCGGCCCAGCGACTGCTGGTGGTAGTACGCCCCCGACGCGTAGAACTCCCCGGACGCCTCGAAGTGGTCGTCGAGCAGTATCCGCCCGGCCGGCCTGACGTACTCCCCAGGACGACGTGTATGGATGCCCACCGCCCCGCCCCTCCCTCACTCGCCGTCGATCACACGCCTCCCGCGAGTCGTCTCCCGTCGGCTCCGGAGAAGTCCCCGCCGGCTCGGACGACAGCCGTCGTAAGGCTCCGACCTGCGGGACTTTCCGTGATCATAAGCGCATGAGGGTGCGGTGGCCCGGGCAGCGGGATCGTCAGGGCAGTGCCGGCGGCCCGTGCGCCGGGACGTCAGGCCTCCGTGTCGTAGGCGCCGCTCTGCACGAAGGCCGGCACGCAACGGTAGAGCCGGAACCGCGCGTGGTAGAAGGGCTCCACCCGTTCGTCGACGGTCAGGTCGCCGATCAGCTCGGCGTGGCCTCCCTCGTCGGAGTCGAGGAAGATGTGCTGCTCCAGGTAATAGCGGTACGCGGCCAGGGCGGGCGTCTGCCAGTTCTCCGCCGGCGCCTCCAGGAACCGGGTGAAGATGCCGGGAAGTTCCTCTTCACGGCTGAAGACCGACATGGCACGCGTCTCGTCGTCGAGGGCCCGGCACTCCCGCAGGTATTCCGCGGCGAATTCACCCAGTTCCGCTTCCAGCTTCTCCAATTGGCCGTCTTTGCCGAGGAAATGCGCGAGGAACTCGTGGTGGTCGCCCGAGCGGCGGTAGTCGTCGAATGCGAGATTGGACGTCTGCAGTTCGCCCGCGATCATGTCCTGCAGACCCTTGTGATCGCCGTGTATACGCTCGGCCACCCGCAGCGCCTCGGCGAACTCGACGGCGGCGACCCAGGACAGATAACACATCCGGGTGAGCTCGTCGCTGTCGAGTTCATGGAAGGGAAGGTCGGTGATCTTCTTGACCCAGACTCGGTAACCGACCGCCGCGGTGGCTGCCGCGTTGCCCGCCGTGCTGGTGCTTGTCGTCATGCTCCTGCTCCGTTCTTACGTGCCGGGCCGATTACGCTCACCGATGCACCGAAGGTGACATTCCAGGGTGTTTGATTCAGCTGACGAAGACCGACGGAGACTCTTGGTCGTCGCGTCGCGCGGAGGCCGGCCCCGTGCGGCGTGCCCCCGTGCACGGGAGACGGGCAACGGTCGGAAAACCGGTACGTACGCGGTGGATTGGGCCAGGCTAGGGCGTCTGCCGCCGGTCGGCCGAGGCCGGCGGCACGGTGAGGACGTGGTTCGTTCGTCGACGCCTGGACCTCTGCATGTTTCCCCCGTTAAGCGCCTGTCGGGACCTCCGCCCGCCGCCCCCCACAAACAAGATCCGTCACTTCGATCCTGCACAGCGCCGAGGTGGGTGTCAAGCAAACTGCCCTTCCTGCGTACGGCAGTTGTTCCGTTCCGACGCTCCTAACTGGACATATCGACCGGAAGCACGTATCCGCAGCGCGATCGTGCGTTAGGAAGTGATTCCAGGTGCTACCGAGTGCCACTGAATGTAGGAAGTCGGCAAAGTTGACATCCGCGTCTTGCGGCCCGCGCTCCGGCACGGCTAGCGTCATCCCCGATTCTGAGACTGCATTGGACATTCTCCCCCGCATATCTTCGAGCCGGATGCGAATGTCTTTGATGCTGCGACGTCAGTTCTCTTGGGGGTAGCTATTTCTACTCGCGTTATTGGCTTCAACTTGAGCCATGACAGCAGCGCGTGCTTGGTGGAGGACGGCGAGATTCGCTTCGCGCTTGCTCTCGAACGCACCACGCGCGTCAAGCGGGGCACCGTTCCGATGCATGTCTACCCGGCTGCGATGGCGGACCTCACCCAGGACCTCCTGTCGGCCGCGGGGCTCACCTCCTTCGACATCGACGGCTGGATCGCCACGTCGACCGAGTCCCGGGACCAGGAGGACGAGGCGAAGCTGCTGAGCGTCCTCGGTCTCGTGGCCCCGCCGGAGAGACGCCTCGCCCTCCCCCACCCGGGCCATCACCTGGCCCACGCCAGCGCCGCGTTCTACTCGTCGGGCTTCGACGAGGCCGTGGCCCTGGTCATGGACTCCTACGGCTCCCGGGCCGCCGCCGGCCGCGAACGCGAGACGGCGTTCACCTTCCGCGCGGGCGAGCGTCCCGAGGCCCTGATGCGCGTGCTGCGCCCGCAGGACCGTATCGCCGGCTACCGCCGCGACGGCCACGTGTGGACCCCGGTCGAACTGTCCGGTGTCGGCGAGATCTACCGCGTGGTGACGCTCGCCCTGGGCTTCCGGGAGGCCGGGACGACGTACGACGACGCAGGCAAGACCATGGGGCTCGCCTCCTACGGCAGGCGCCTGACCTCCGACCGCCTCTTCTACCAGCCGGCCGCGGACGGTGAGCTGCGCTTCGACCGCGCCGCCGAGTCCCTCGTCGAGCTGGGCTTCGCGGTCCGGGAGGGCGACGAACTGCGCCTGGTGCCGCGCCCGCCGCGGGCACCGTACGAGCAGCTGCACTACGACCTCGCGGCCCAGCTCCAGGCGGAGTTCGAGGAGGCCGTGCTGCACGTGACCCGCCATGTGCTCGCGCGCAGCGGCAGCCGTTCCCTGGTGGCCTGCGGCGGTTCGTTCCTCAACTCCAGCCTGAACACCCGGATCCGGCGCGAGACGGACGTCGACCGGATGTTCGTCTTCCCGGCGGCGACCGACGACGGCAACGCGGTGGGCGCGGCGTTGTACGCCTACCACCACCTGCTGGGCACCCCCGCGAAGCCCAGCCCCGCGCTGCGGCACGTCTACCTCGGTCCGCCGCGGGTGTCCGGCGTGGACCTCCAGGCGGTGGCCGACCGGTGGGGGCTGCGCTCCCGCCGGCACGAGGGCGAGCGGGCGCTCGCCGCGGCCGCGGCCGGCGCGCTCGTCGAGGGCGAGATCATCGGCTGGTTCCAGGACCGGGCCGAGTTCGGGCCGCGTTCGCTCGGCGCCCGCTCGATCCTGTGCCACCCGGGCATCCCGGGGATGAAGGACCGGCTGAACGCCCGGGTGAAGTTCCGGGAGTCCTTCCGCCCGTTCGCCGGGTCCGTGCTCACCGAGCGCGCCCACAAGTGGTTCGACATGCCCGACACCGAGAGCCCGTTCATGCTCATGGTGTGCCCGGTGCTGGAGGACCAGCAGCAGCTCGTGAGCGAGGTCGTGCACGTGGACGGCACCTGCCGGGTGCAGACCGTCGCCGAGGACAGCCCGGGGCCGTTCCGCGCGCTGATCGAGGCCTTCGAGGCCGAGACCGGGCTGCCGATGGTGCTCAACACGTCCTTCAACCTGCGGGGCATGCCGATCGTGGAGCGTCCCGAGGAGGCGATGGACTGCCTGTACGGTTCGCGGCTCGACCGGCTGTTCATCGGCGATCTGGAGATCGAGGCGCCGGACCTCGCCGTGCTGCGCCCCGAGCGGCTCGGGCGGGCGGGCTCCCGGGGGTCCGTGGGGCTGCCGTCCACGGGCGAGCAGCGGGCCGCCGCGATGGTCCTGCCCGAGTGGGAGGGACTGCTCGGCCTGGCGGACGGCAGCCGCTCGATGCGGGAGATCGCGGACGAACTCGGCGCGGACGTGGAGCAGCTGATCGACTTCGCCCTCGACATGCGCCGGCACGGGCTGCTGCGCTGGGCGGGGGTGCCGCAGGCCGCCCGGCCGGTGTTCCCGCTGCCGCAGTACTCGCCGGACACGTCCGCGGAGTGAGCCGAACCGATGGCTGAGGTTTCCGACGCGCCGGTGCTGTCCTTCGCCCAGCAGCGCCTGTGGTTCTTCGACCGGTTGATGCCGGGCAACCCGTTCTACAACCTGGCTTTCGCCTACGGGTTGTCCGGCGCGCTCGACGTGCCCGCGCTGGAGCGGG
The DNA here is from genome assembly GCF_040645015.1 of Streptomyces sp. NPDC046881. Taxonomy (NCBI): domain Bacteria; kingdom Bacillati; phylum Actinomycetota; class Actinomycetes; order Kitasatosporales; family Streptomycetaceae; genus Streptomyces; species Streptomyces sp. NPDC046881. The sequence goes on from NZ_JBEYXJ010000171.1 coordinate 6,287, forward strand.
CGTTCACCCGGATCGTGGCCCGGCACGAGGCCCTGCGCACGAGGTTCACCGCCGAGGACGGAGAGCCCCGGCAGGTGGTCGACCCGCCGTACGCGGTGACGCTGCCGGTGGAGGACCTCGCGGAGCGGAGCGATCCGCTCGCTCAGGCGCGCCGGCGGGCGGCCGAGGAGGCGCGCGAGCCCTTCGACCTGGCGAAGGGCCCGGTGCTGCGGGTCCGGCTGCTGCGGCTGGCCCCGGCCGAGCACGTCCTGCTGCTGACGGTGCACCACATCGCCTGTGACGCCTGGTCGATGAGGGTGCTGGAGCGGGAACTGAGCGTTCTGTACGGCGCGTTCGTCTCCGGCCGGCCCTCGCCGCTGGAGCCGCTGGAGATCCAGTACGCGGACTTCGCCGAGTGGCAGCGGTCGTACCTGTCGGGCGAGGTGCTCGACCGGCAGCTCGACTTCTGGCGGGAGCGCCTGCACGGCATGCCGGCCGTGCTGGAGCTGCCGGCCGACCGTGCCCGGCCGCCGCTGCCGAGCCACCGGGCGGGTGTGGTTCCGTTCGAGGTGCCCGGGGACGTGCTGGACCGGCTGCGGTCACTCGGCCGGCAGCGCCGCACGACGCTCTTCACGGTGCTGCTCGCCGCCTTCGACGCGCTGCTGGCCGGGTACACCGGCGGCACCGACATCGTGGTCAACGTGCCGGTGGCGGGCCGGGACCGGGCCGAACTCGAGGACATCGTCGGGTTCTTCGTCAACAGCGTGGTGACCCGGGTCGGCTGGTCCGGTGATCCCACGTTCGGCGAGCTGGTCGACACGGTGCGCGAGGTGACCCTGGACGCGTTCGACCACCAGGACCTCCCCTTCGAACGGCTGGTGGAGGAGCTGCATCCGGTCCGGGACCCGAGCCGCAACCCGCTGACGCAGGTCGGTTTCCAGCTGCTGCGGGAGGAGCGGGCCGGGCGTTCCCTGGACCTGGCGGGCCTCGCGGTGACGCCGTGGGAGGGACACGCCGACACCGTCCACCTCGACGTCGAGCTGAGCTGCTACGAGACGCCCGAGGGCCTCACCGGGCGGCTGGTGTACGCCGCCGACCTGTTCGAACCGGCGACCATGGAGCGCTTCGCCCGGACTTACGTGAACCTGCTGAGCCGGGTGGGCGCGGACGTCCGGCTGTCCCGGGTGCCGTTGCTCGGTGACGAGGAGGCGCACCGCCAGCTCGTCGAGTGGAACCGGACGGACCGGCCGGTGCCGGCCGACACCGTGGTGCAGCTGTTCGAGGCACAGGCCGCCCGGACCCCGCAGGCCACCGCGGTGTCGTACGAGAACGAGTCGGTCGGGTACGCGGAGCTGAACCGGCGGGCCAACCGGTTCGCCCGCCGGCTGCGCTCGCTCGGCGTGGGCCCCGAGGTGGTCGTGGGGCTGTGCGTGGAACGCGGCGTCGACCTGATGGTCGGCATGCTCGCCGTCCTCAAGGCGGGCGGAGCCTACCTGCCGCTCGACCCGGCCTACCCGGCGGAGCGGATCGCGTACATGCTGGACGACGCCCGCTGCCCGTTCGTCATCCTCCAGGACGGCCTGGCGGCGGACACCGGTGAGGCCGAGGTGGTGCGGGTGGACCCGGCCGCCGACGCGTCCTGGCCGGCGCACGACCTGGGTCTGACGATCCCGCCGGACGCCCTCGCCTACCTGATCTACACCTCCGGTTCGACCGGCCGCCCCAAGGGCGTCGCGGTCCCCCACCGCGGGGTGACCAGCATGATCGCCTTCCAGAGCCGGACGTTCGGGCTGGGGCCGCACTCCCGTGTCCTGCAGGTGGCGTCGGTGTGCTTCGACGCGTCCGTGTCGGAGATCTGGATCACCTGGACCAGCGGCGGCGAACTGGTGATCGCTCCCCGGCACCTGTTGGGCCGCGAGCTGTCGGCCCTGCTGGCCGAGCGGCGGATCACGCAGGTCGCGCTGGTGCCGTCGGTGCTGGCGACCCTCTCCGACACCGGACTGCCGGACCTGGAGACGGTCCTGATCGGCGGTGAGCCCGGCGCGCCGGCGGTGGTGAACCGCTGGTCGCGGGGGCGCAGACTGTTCAACGTCTACGGCCCCACCGAGACCAGCGTCAACGCGTCCTCCTTCCGGTGCGCCGGGGAGGTGGCCGCGGCACCGCCGATCGGCCGCCCCGTCGACAACACCCGGCTGTACGTGCTGGACGCCGCGCTGCGCCCGGTGCCCGTCGGCGTGCCCGGCGAGCTGTACATCGGCGGAACCGGCGTCACCCGGGGGTACCTGGGCCGTCCGGCGCTCACCGCGTCCCGGTTCGTCGCCGATCCGTTCGCCGCCGACGGGTCGCGGATGTACCGGTCCGGTGACCTGGCCCGGTACCTGCCGGACGGGAACATCGAGTTCTGCGGCCGTGCCGACAGCCAGGTCAAGCTGCGCGGCTTCCGGGTGGAGCCCGGGGAGGTGGAGACGACCCTCGCGGAACACCCGGCGGTGCGGCGGGCGGTCGTGGCGGTCCGCGAGGACGTGCCCGGCGATCCGCGCATGTACGCCTACGTCGTCCCGCGCGAGCGCAGCGCGGTGCGCGGCCCGGACGCCCGCGCGCTCGGCGAGGAACACCTGCGCGAGCGGCAGCGCCGCTTCGACGAGGCCCACCGCGCCGGTACGGCGGACCGCCCGGCGAATCCGACCGCGCTGGAGCGGATCGGGCGGCTGCGCCCGGAGCGGATGCTGGAGATCGGCTGCGGCGGCGGCACGCTGCTGCGCGCCCTGGCGCCGTTCTGCGGCCAGTACGTGGCGACCGACTTCTCCTCGTCGGCGATCGACCTGCTGAGGTCGGCGCCGGACCTCGCCGGCCGGTCCGGGCTGACCCTGCTCCACCGCGAGGCGACGGACTTCCGCGGCTTCCGTCCCGGCTCCTTCGGGGCGGTCGTGATCGACGCGGTGATCCGGCACTGTCCTTCCCTCGCCCATGTGGACGAGGCGGTCGGGCAGGCCCTGGGCGTGCTGGCCGACGGCGGCGTGCTGATCGTCACCGACGTCGGGACGAAGCCGCGGCACGGCGATCTCGCCGTGGACCCGCGCTACTTCACGACGCTGGCGGACCGGATGCCCCGGGCCGCCCGGGTGGAGCTGGTGCCGGGCCCCGACGGTGTCGACGTGGTCGTCACGGCCGGGCCGGGTCCGGCCGGGCCGCCGGAGCGGGGCCCCGAGGACGGCCTCGCCAACGATCCCCTGAGCGCCGGGCGCGAGGAGTCGCTGGTGCGGGACCTGCGGGAGTTCCTGCGGGCCCGGCTGCCGGAGTACATGGTGCCGTCCGGCGTGCTGCTGCTGGACGAGCTGCCGCTGTCGCCCAACGGCAAGACCGACACCCGGCTGCTGCCCGTTCCGGAGGCCGCCTCGCGCGGCCGGGTCCCCGCCGGCCCCGTCGAGGAGGCGCTGTGCGCCCTGTTCGCCGAGGTGCTGCGGCAGGAGTCCGTCAGCGCCGAGGACGGCTTCTTCGACCTCGGCGGGCACTCCCTGCTGGCGCTCCGGCTGCTGAACCTCGTCAACGCGCGCCTGGGCGCCGAACTGACGCTCGGGCAGCTGTTCCTGAACCCGACCCCCGCGGCGCTCGCCGCACATCTCACCCCGCCGACCCCGGGAGGACCGGTATGAGCAACCCCTTCGACGACGAGAACGGCTCCTTCCTCGTCCTGAGCAACGACGAGGGCCAGTTCTCGCTGTGGCCCGAACACGTGGACGTACCCGCCGGGTGGAGCACGGTGCACGGGCCGGACGGCAGGCAGGCCTGCCTGGACCACGTCGAGCGGAACTGGACGGACATGCGCCCGCGCAGCCTGCGGGAGGCGATGGAGACGGGCGGCGCCGCCTGACGGTACGTCCCGCAGCGGATGACGAGGCCCGAGGAGGCACCAGGAGTGGTCGGGGGAGAGCCGGAATGAGCGCGCGTGAGACCCGTACGGTGAACGGGCGGGACCAGCCGGCCCGCTGGCGGCTGACCCTGGAGGACGCGCCGGCACAGCACGCCCTGCCCGGGCCCCGGCCGCCCTCCGGTGCCGCGGAGGCCTCCCTGCGCATCGGGGCGGAACTGCACGCCCGCACGGTGGAGCTGGCCGCCGCCGAGGGTGTGAGCGTGCAGGTGCTCCTGCAGGCGGCGCTGGCCACGCTGCTGGCCCGCTCCGGCGCGGAGCCCGCGCCCGGTGCCGTCGTCGCCGCGGACACCCTCGTCCGGCCGGCGGACCTCGCGGACGATGTGCCGTTCACCGAGACGCTGCGCCGGGTCTCCGAGGGCACGGGCGGCGCCGCCGGGAGCGGTGCCGCCGAGGTGTCCCTGCGGCTGCGCGCGGCCACCGGCGCGGACGGCGCGCCGGCGGGGCTGCACGCCACCCTGGCCGTCTCGGCACGCCTGGGCGGGCCCGGGACGGCCGAGACGCTCCTGCACCGCTTCCTGCGCGTGCTGGAGCAGGTCGTGGCCCGGCCCGGCCTTCCGCTCGGCCGCGTCGACGCCGGCCGGGCGGCGACCCTGCCGGAGCTGTTCGAGGCCCAGGCGGCCCGGACACCCGACGCCGTCGCCGTGGCCGACTCCTCGACGCGCCTGTCCTACGGGGAGCTGAACGCCCGGGCCAACCGGCTCGCCCGGGTCCTGGCCGGGAAGGGCGTGGGCCCCGAAGCACTGGTCGCGGTCGCCCTGGACCGGTCGGCCGGCCTCCTGGTGACCCTGCTCGCCGTCCTCAAGGCGGGCGGGGCCTACCTGCCCGTCGACCCGGCGCATCCCGCCGAGCGCATCGCCTTCGTCCTGGACGACGCCCGGCCGGCCTGCGTGGTCACCACCGCGGCCCTGCACCCGTGCCTGCCGCACGCCCCGGCGGCCGGCACCGTCCTGCTGGACGATCCGCGGGTCGCCGCCGCGTCGTCCGCCCACCCGGACACGGACCTGTCCCCGGGGGAACGCACGGCCCCGCTCCGGCCGGCCCATCCCGCCTACGCCCTCTACACGTCCGGCTCCACCGGCCGTCCCAAGGGTGTCGTCGTCCCGCACTCCGCCGTCGCCAACCACATGGACTGGATGGCGGACCACCTGGGCGTCGGCCCCGGCGACCGGGTGCTGGCGCGGACGTCGCTCACCTTCGACGCGTCCGGGTGGGAGCTGTGGCTGCCGCTCCTGACGGGTGCGACGGTGTGCGTGCTGCCGTCGGAGCTGAACCACGAACCGGACGCGCTCGTCGCCTGGATGGTCCGGCAGGAGGTCACCGTCGCCCAGTTCGTCCCGTCCCATCTGCACACCGTGCTGGACAGCAGCCGGCGCCGGCCGCCGGAGGGGCTGCGGGCCGTGCTCTGCGGCGGCGAGCCCCTGACGGGGGCGCTGGCTGCGCGCGTGCTGCGGGACTGGGGCGTCTCCGAGGTCCACAACCTGTACGGCCCGACGGAGACCACCATCGACGCGACCGCCCACCGGCTGGCCGCGGCGGGCCCGGTGACGTCCCCGGTGCCGATCGGCCGGCCCGTGCGGAACGTGCGCGCCCATGTGCTGGACGACCGGCTGCGGCCGGTCGCGGCCGGCGTGGCCGGTGAGCTGTACCTGGCCGGGGACGGGCTCGCCCGGGGCTACCTGCGGCGCCCCGGCCGGACCGCGGAGAGCTTCGTCGCGAACCCGTTCGGGGCTCCCGGTGAGCGGATGTACCGCACCAGGGACCTGGTGCGGTGGAACGCCGACGGCGCGCTGGAGTTCCTGGGGCGCGTGGACGGCCAGGTGAAGATCCGCGGCTTCCGGGTGGAGCCCGGCGAGGTCGAGGCGGCGCTGGCCGCCCACCCATCGGTGGGACAGGCCGCCGTGACGGTGCACGAGCCGGCCCCCGGCGACCGGCGGCTGGTGGGCTACGTGGTGCCCGCCCCGGGCGCGGCCGGTGTGGACGTCGCGGAGATCAGGGACGCGGTGGCGGCCCGGCTGCCGGAGTACATGGTGCCCTCGGCGCTCGTCCCGCTGCCGGAACTGCCGCTGACGGTCAACGGCAAGCTGGACCGGCGCGCGCTGCCCGACCCGCGGCTCTCCGCCGGCACGGCGTACCGGGCGCCGGGCACGGACCAGGAGAAGGCGCTGTGCGCGATCTTCGCCGAGGTGCTGGGCGCGGTGCGGGTCGGCGTCGACGACGACTTCTTCGACCTCGGCGGGCACTCTCTGCACGCCGCGCAGATCGTGTCGCGGATCCGGCGTGAGCTGGGCGCCGAGATACGGCCCCGGACGGTGTTCACGGCGCCGACGGTCGCGGCCCTGGCCGGGCGGCTCCGGGCGGCGCGGCCGGCGGCACCGCCCATCGGGCGCCGTACGGCCCGGGACTGAACGGCCCGGCCCCCGGTGCGCGGAAACGGCCCCGGCACCCCTCGGGGGGTGCCGGGGGCGTGGGACCGGGCGGGTCAGCCGGGCGGGGGCAGATGATCGGAAGAGCGGGGGGGGGGGGAGGGGGGGTTGG
>NZ_JBEYXJ010000172.1:0-12685 GCF_040645015.1 Streptomyces sp. NPDC046881
CGCGGGATCGCTGCGGAGACGGAACGTATCGTCGCCGCGGGCCGGTACCCGGCGCCGGACGCGCTCCCGACACGAGACGGCGGCGGCTATGAACTGGCAGGCCAGAACTGTACGAGGTAGCGCTCGACTCCTTGGATGCGTTCCTCGCTCTCGGCCAGAGCCTTGACTTCGGCTCGGCCGGCGGAACTGACTCGCACGCGCCACGACCCGCCCGAGTCGCCCAGCTTGATCAGGTCATCGAGCCGGCCCAGGCTCATCGACCACACCGCGACCTGGCCGCTGACCGACTCGAAGTCCGCCTCCGCCTGCTCTTCCCACGCTGCGGCGTCCCGCACAGGCGCAGGCCCGTCCCACACCTCGACCGTGAGAGAAGCAGTGTGGGTATGGCCGGCGCTCGTGATGTCCAGGCGTCCGGGATGAGTGCTCAGGAAGGCACCGAAGTCGAATTCGTCCGGGAACTCCAGATCGAGGAAGGCGTCGTCGGATTCCTGCAGTGCGAACGCGTGGTAGCCCACGAAGACATCAACATGCTGCTCACGGACAAGCTGCGGCACGAGGCGCCCCCCAGGGTTGTAGACGACTGGCCATCGCCTGCGATCATATGGCGGCGTCGCCGATCGGAACGCGGCACTGCGTGAATTGGGCGACGCCCGGTCCTCGGGCGGCCGAATGGTGCCGACGCGGGCTGGACGGAGCCTGCCCGTGCCGCCGGCCTCACCGTCGAGCCGTAGACGAGCGGCCCGCCGAGCCCGCACTGTGGAAGCGGCGCCACCAACTGTGGGTCGCCCAGGCCGACGACCTGCGCAGCCAACTGGCGAGGTCCAAACGGGTGGCGGCGCTAAGCGAATCAACGGCTGGTCGGGCGAACGCCGCTTGCATGTGCTGGGTGGCGAGGGTGACCAGCGCAGTGTGCTGCTGCCGAACTGCTGCAGCAGCGCCATCGTCAGGCTGGGGAGGACCTGGCCCGGTTCCGGGAGTCCGCGCAGACCGACGGGACACCCCCGCGTCGGCGGGGAGGACGGCAGCACCCGCTTGCGGGACGTCAGCCACGTCGGAGCACCCCCGCGTCGGCGGGGAGGACACGACGACCTTCACGCCGTGGTCCTTGACGAGCGGAGCACCCCCGCGTCGGCGGGGAGGACCCCTCGATCTCGGCGCGGATGAACGGCCGCTCCGGAGCACCTCCGCGTCGGCGGGGAGGACCTCGGCCGGATCGTCATCGCCGAGGTCACGCTCGGAACACCCCCGCGTCGGCGGGGAGGACTCGTGCGGCACCGCGAAAGCGAGCGTCCAGGGCGGAACACCCCCGCGTCGGCGGGGAGGACGAGCTGGAGGCGATGCAGGACCCGGACCGGTACGGAGCACCCCCGCGTCGGCGGGGAGGACGTGAAGAGCGGCAAGACGTAGGGCTGGAGGGACGGAACACCCCCGCGTCGGCGGGGAGGACCAGGTCGGCCCCATGCGCTACGTGAGCATGTACGGAGCACCCCCGCGTCGGCGGGGAGGGATGCGTGCATAACGCGCCACGCTTCTATTTTGGCGGAGCACCCCCGCGTCGGCGGGGAGGGCTCGAAGGAGAACGTGTCGTTACGGACGTCGTTCGGAACACCCCCACATCGGTGGGGAGGACGTGACGGACGTCGTCTGCCCCGTGGCGCCGGTCGGAGCACCCCCGCGTCGGCGGGGAGGACTCCAAGGCACAGCACCACATGACACAGCAGGACGGAGCACCCCCGCGTCGGCGGGGAGAACTTCGCATTCGGCCCCGAGGACGCCGAAGGCTACGGAACACCCCCGCGTTGGCGGGGAGGACAACGGCGGGTACGCCCACGGCAACACCACCGGCGGAGCACCCCCGCGTCGGCGGGGAGGACTACGAGGACGACGAACTGTACGCCGCCCACACCGGCGCACCCCCGCATCGGCGGGGAGAACACCAGCTCCCGGGCCTGCGACCGGGCTTGCTGCGGAGCAACCCCCGCGTCGCGGGGAGGACGCCGAGCTCGCCTACCTGGCCGGCTGGACCGCCGGAACACCCCCGCGTCGGCGGGGAGGACCTGACGCTGGTCACGATCCCAACGTGATCGATTGGAACACCCCGCGTCGGCGGGGAGGACCGCCGCGCTGAACTCAACGTGGGGCTGAAAGCCGGAAGACCCCCGCGTCGGCGGGGAGGACCTGACGCTGGTCACGATCCCAACGTGATCGATTGGAACACCCCGCGTCGGCGGGGAGGACCGCCGCGCTGAACTCAACGTGGGGCTGAAAGCCGGAAGACCCCCGCGTCGGCGGGGAGGGCAAGGCGAGGATCGAGGCGACCGCGGCGTCGATCGGAACACTCCCGCGTCGGCGGGGAGGACTCGACCTCCCACGTGGAGCGCTTCTCGTTCGTCAGAACACCCCCGCGTCGGCGGGAAAGACTCCGGGTGCTGCCGCACCCGGAACTCCCGGACCGGAACATTTCCGCGTCGGCGGGGAGGACTACTCGCGCTTGGCGACGTCCCATCCGACGTCCGGAACACCCCCGCGTCGGCGGGGAAGACGAGGACCGGATCGGTACGACGCTCTACGTCACCGGAACACCCCCGCGTCGGCGGGGAGGACTCGTGGACGCGCTGGCTGAGCATCGACTTCGGCGGAGCACCCCCGCGTCGACGGGGAGGACCGCCGCCACCGGCGGCGCAGCGAGGACAGCCCCGGAGCACCCCCGCGTCGGCGGGGAGGACGGCCTGCTGTCCCGTCCGTGTATCGGGCAGGGCGGAGCACCCCCGCGTCGGCGGGGAAGACAACGGCGTCTTCGTGGAGGACTACTGCCACGATGGAACACCCCCGCGTCGGCGGGGAAGACGCGGCCCGGATCGGTTGGGGGACGCCCGGCGACGGAACACCCCCGCGTTGGCGAGGAGGACTTCCCCCAAAGAGGCCGCAGGAGCTCCGACGACGGAACACCCCCGCGTCGGCGGGGAGGACAGCACTCCAGCACTGCCCGCCATGCCCCTGGGCGGAGCACCCCCGCGTGGGCGGGGAGGACTCGTCGATGTCGCCCGTGGGCGGGTTGCCGCCCGGAACACCCCCGCGTCGGCAGGGAGGACGGCGCTCCTCCCCACGTTGGGATGAGCGGTAGCGGAACACCCCCGCGTCGGCGGGGAGGACCTGGACGGCTGGAAGCTCTACGTGCTCAACCGCGGAACACCCCCGCGTCGGCAGGGAGGACCCGGGCGGCGAGTTCACCACGTTGAGGCGGACGGAACACCCCCGCGTTGGCGGGGAGGGCGGGACCAAGCTCACCGACTGCTGGCTGACCATCGGAGCACCCCCGCGTCGGCGGGGAGGACCGCGGGCTGCAGCCGTTGTACGGCAAGGGGTACGGAACACCCCCGCGCCGGCGGGGAGGACCTCGACCTCTACGACTGGCAGCCGGGGGTCTGCGGAGCACCCCCGCGTCGGCGGGGAGGACCCCAAAGCCCTTCTGCCAGTTGGCCGGACCGTTCGGAACACCCCCGCGTCGGCGGGGAGGGCGCCACGCCTGCCCTTCGCGGCACGGCGGCGCGCGGAACACCCCCCGCGTCGGCGGGGAGGAGCGGCCTGCGTCTACAGGCCCGGTGGCGCACCTCCGCTCGTGCGGAGAGTACGCGCCCAGGCAGATCGCTCCGGGCTGGGCGTCCGGCTCACCTCTGCTTGCGCGGAGAGCGCGCCTGAGTAGTCGACCGCACCGAATTCGGGTTCCGGGTGACCTCCGCTTGTGCGGAGCGGGAACGTCATGCTTTGCGGTGTTGTGGGCGCGTGTGTGTTTTCTTGTCAAGGTGCTGGTTGTTCGGGATGTTACTCGCGTACGAGGCCGTCGAGTCGGGACAGGTGGTGGGTCTTGCCGTTGAGTTGATACGGCCGGCGCCTGCCGGTGCTGGTGACGCGTTGCGGCAGGAGGAGGACGTCTCGGAGGGCGCCGATGTCCCGCCAGGTGGTCGGGGTGCTGGTGTCGGGGCCGCGTCCTTGGAGCCATCGGTGGTCGACTTGGACGGTGTGGGCCATGAGGTTGCGGATGGTGGCTGTGTCTCGGGGATCGATGTGGGTGGGGAGCGGTCGGTGGCGTGCCTGGCGGTCGAGCCAGGGGCGGCCGTGGGTGTCGGTCCAGACGGGCAGGACGCGGATGCTGTCGGCGCCGAGTCGGGTGACGAGGAGGTCTTCGTCGTCGATGGTGGTGAGCGGGTGGAGGTCGCGGATTGGTCGGGTGGGGGTGGGGATGGTGGCGGTGTCGGCGAGGGCACGCATGGCTTGTTCGGTGGCGAGATCGTTGGTGCCGGCGGTGGTGGTCCAGTCGGCGGCGTAGACCTGGTCGACCAGGGCTTGGACGTCTTCGGGGATGGCGCAGATGCCGCTGGTGAGGCCTTGGATGGCCGTCACGGTGCGGGTCAGGAGGTTTTCGCTGTAGACGGTGCCCCATCTGGGCGGGGGGAGTTTCCCGGTGGGGATGAGGACGGTCATGGCGGGGGTGGGGGCCCAGGCGGGGCGGTCGGTGCGGGGGTGGCGGTGGCATCGGCCGGCCCGCTGAAGGAGGAGGGCGATCGGGGCGAGGTCGCTGATGACGTGGTCGAAGTCGACGTCGAGGGATTGTTCGATGACTTGGGTGGCGACGACGATGACCGGTCGGGGCGGGCGGCGGCCGCGGGCCGGGGCGTAGTAGCCGTCCGGGGTGGTGCGGGCGGCGCGGGGCTTGCCGGCCCAGTTCTCGATGCGGCGTGTGACGCCTTGGCGTTGGCGTGCGGGCATGCGGGCGTGAAGGAGTTGGACGAGCGGGGCGCTGGGGCCGCTCCAGGCGCTTCTCAGGTGGCGGGCGGTGGTTTGGGCGTCGGCGACGGTGTTGCAGACGATGGCGGCGCAGCCTCGGCCTTCGTCGATCATGGGCTGGAGGGTGCGGGTGAGGGTGGCGAGGCGGCTGTCCGGATTGGTGGGGGAGGCCTGGTGGTGGACGTGGTGGAGGTTGACGGCCAGGCGGCGGGTGCGGGTGGTGGGGAGGGTTTCGCTGGTGGTGACGGTGCCGGTGGTGGAGTCGATGTGGGTCCAGCCGGGGTAGGTGGGAGCGATGGTGACGGGGCTGGTGTGGCCGGCGCCGGTGCGGTAGGCGGCGGCGAGGCGGGTGGCGATGCTGCCGGTGAGAGTCGCTGACAGCAGGATTACCGGGGTCTGGGTGTGGCCGAGCCATTCGAGGAGGCGTTCGGTCAGGCGGTGCCCGTAGGCGTCGTAGGCGTGAGCCTCGTCGATGATGACGGTCTTGCCCGTGAGACCGAGCCAGCGCATGACGTTGTAGCGGACCGGGAGGGCGGCGAGGGCGGCGGTGTCCCAGGTGCCGACGGCTACGCCGGCCAGGAGTCCGCGGTGGCGACCTTTGATCCATTCTGCTGCGACGGTCGATGCGTCGGTGAGGATGCGGTCGGTGTCGGGGTTGTAGCCGGCGTTCAGCCAGGCCATGGAGTGCAGCAGGGTGACCGGCATGGGGATGCTCGCGGCCTGGGCGACGTGTTCGGTGATGCGGGCGTGCATGGCGTCGGTAGTGGCCATGGTCGGCAGGAACACGCCGAGGCCTTCGGTACGGGCGGCGTGACCGAGGACGTGCGCGGCGAACAACGCTGTTTCTGTCTTGCCATCGCCGGTGGGGGCGGTGATGACGAGCAGGCCCGGGCCGTCGACGAGTGCCGGGAGGTGTTCGGCGAGGTCGGCCTGCAGCGGGTAGGGGTCGGTGATGGACGGGAACATGTCGGTGAACGACTCGGCCGGCTTCCAGACTGCGGCAGCAAGCTGGACCTCCGCGATGGCCTGCGGAGCTGCTTTTTGGGCGCGTTCGGCATGCGCGCTCCAGTCGCGGGGGTCCGGGGAGTGCTGGCGTTCCCAGTGGCGTGCGCGGACCCAGCCGATTCGGGAGGCGAGCCAGTCCGCGAGAACGATCAATCCGGTGGCGATGACGCAGGCGCCGCCGGGGGCAAATTGGGTGGGCGGCTCGGGGCTGCCGCACAGGTCGTGGACGGTGTGCAGGTGTGCGGCTCGCTGAGCACTCCAGCCGGCCGCGCCTACCCGCGGTTCCTGGTCTTCGGGACCGGTGAGAGTGCGGGCGTTCAGGGCATTGCCGTAGGTGCCGTGGTGGCCGCCGAGTATCTGCCCGATCTGGTGGGCGATCGAGCGCAGTGGCCGGCTGCTCGTCGGGTAGCCCGCTTGTATGAGAAGCGAGGGTGCGGTGAGGTGAGAGACGCGCTCGTGCCGGATTGAACTGCGGTCGTCCGGGACGGGGTATGCAGGGTCTTTGAGGAGAGCGGCCGCTGCCTCTTGGTCCTGGCGCTGAAAGGCCGGGCAGAGCTTGCCGAGGTCGTGGAGTCCGGCCCAGAACATCATCAGTTGGCGAGCGTGGGCTTCGGTGACGCCCCAGCCTTTCGCGATGATGTCCCGCTGGCCGGCGGTGAGGTAGTTGTCCCACAGCTGCCCGGCGATTGCTGCGGTGTCGATCAGATGGCTGATGACTGGGTACGGCCCCATTTCTTCCAGGCCATCGGACTTACCCCACAGGCGGTCGTCAATGGGAGGGCGCATCAGCAGAGGTATCCAATCCGATCCGTTCTATCTACGTGCATGCGGAGCGCCCCTGCAGGAGAGGTTCAGCCCAGCAACCTTCGGACCTGCACCGTCCCGGTGGGTTTGCCTTGTCATTGCTCGCGGTGGGGTGCGATGGAGAGCAGTCCGAGCCCGTAAGCGCGTCCATGGCCGATGCCGGTGGTGATGGCCTGGCGAAGGGCTTGGGTGTCGGTGATGGTGGCGATGCCGTCGAACCGTGTGACGTCGAGGCGTGCGCGCTTCTTCTCGCCCCGGGAGGCGAGGACGGGAGGCTGGGGGGTGTCGAGGATGAGCTGGGGGGTGAGGCCGGCGTGGGTGGCTTTGCGTTCCCACCAGGCGAGAGCGGCTTCGCCGGTGAGGGGGACGCGGCGTCCTCGGCGGCCGGGGATGCGCTCGGCTTTGGACGGGTTGGCGTCGATGCGGTAGCGGATGGTGCGGCCGGGCGTTGCCCAGTCGAGGAGGGGGTTGAGCTCGCGGTAGTCGACGTCGGCGGTGGTGTAGTTGGCGGGGAGGGCGTTGCGGTTGATGGTGATGCCCGTGGACTGGATGAGCAGCGTGGCGCCGGCGTGTTCGCGTTCGAGGCGGTAGAGGACGTTGTGGGCGGTGCGGGGGCTGGTGCCTGCCTGGTCGGGAAAGAGTGCGGCGACGCGGCGGTGGAGGGCGGTGTGGTCGCGAAGGTCGTGGTGGACGTCGCGGGAGCGGGGGTTGAGGGCGATACGGGCCAGGCGGACGGTTGTGGTTGCGCTGGCGGGGATGGTCATCAGGTCGTCTCCCGAGCGGGCGTGGTCTGTGCGTAGGTGATCAGGGCGTTGAGCCATGGGGTGCCGCGGCCGGCGCAGAGGCTGGCGGGGAGGGTGCGCTGGGTTTCCCACAGGTCGCGGGTGGTGAAGGCGCGGCCGGGCGCGGGAGTGTCGCGGACGGTGGTGGCCGCCGGGAGACCGGGCGCGGGTGGAGTGTCGTGGATGAAGGTGACGTCGATGGTGGCTGCGCTGCGGGGCGGGTCTGCGTGCAGTGGGGCGCGGTCGAGTTCGGCCACGGGATCGTCCAGGTCCGTGCGCAGGAGGAGCGGGGTGTCGGGTGGGCAGGAGCGGCGGCCGAGGTAGGGGGCGAAGACCGGCTCGGTCAGGGCGTGAGCGGCGAGTGCGGCGGTGTCGTCAGGGCCCGTGACGGCGATGGTGAATGCGGCGTCGGCGAGATACCACCGTTCGGTGATCATCGTTCCCTCCCCGAGCTTCTTCCGTCTGCCGTCAGCGGTAGGCGGGGTGAGTTCCCTGGGATAGCCGCCGCCGATGGTGTGGAAGTCCATCTCGCGGTGGCCCGGGCGGTCGACGCGGATGACGTAGCGGAGTTGGGCGAGGTCGGTGTTCTCGTGGTCGCGGGATCGTCCGAGCGCGGAGGCGAGAAGACCGGTGAGGGCCGACCTGGTGGGCGAGGTGCTGGTGGGCCTCACTTTGAAGTCGGCGGGGCCACCCCAGCTTTGCAGCGGGGCGGAGAGGTGCAGCAGGAAGCCGGCCAAGGGTCCTCCTCGGTGTGGTGGGGGGCGTGACCTCCGCGTGAGCGGAGCACTCTCGGGTGGTGAGGCGTCGGGTCGGCGCTTGCGCAGCGGTGGGCGGGACGCGGTCAGCTGGTGTGCTTGGTGATGGTGCCGAGGGTTCGGCTGATCAGGTCGTCGACGGCGTCCACGCGGTCCCCGAGGGCGGGGAACTCGATGTCGCTCAGGGTGACGTGAGCGTGGTCGGCGATGCGGCTGGTGCCGAGCATGCGGCTGTGGGCGGCGGCATGGGCGTTGAGAGCCTCGAGCGAGGCGGGGACGTAGCCATGGGTGGTGGCGGGGATGGGGGTCTCGAACGCGCCGACCAGGTTGACGGGCCGGTCGGTGCGGACGGCGATGTGGATGAGGTGCGGGACGGTGTGGGGCGCGGTGCCGGAAGCCTTGGCGGGCATGACCGCGAGGGGAAAGGCCCGCAGGAACGCCTCGATGACCTGCTGGGCGGTGTCGGCGTCCCCATCGAGGTTGCCGATGAGCTCGCGGACGTTGAGGGTGGCGTAGCGGTAGAAGGTGGCCGAGGTGTAGCGCTGGTCGCCCATGTGGCCCGCCCCGGTTTCTTCACCGGCGTCCTGGATCAGGTCGTCGACGGCGGAGAAGAAGTCGATCTGGGACGGGCCGGCGTGGGTAGCGAGGCTGTGGGCCATCTGGACGGCGCCGGCGACGGTGGATCCGGCTTCGTTGGCAAGCATCCGGCCGTAGGCAGCGATGGATGCATTGCGCTGGCGGAAGACCTCCAGCACGGCAGCCTGGAGCTGCTTGCGGTCGGCGGCGGGGATCTTCTTGTAGGCGGCGGCGAGGGGGCCGGTCTCGGCTGCCTCTCCCTCTTCTTCGTGGTCGGCGTCAGCGTCTTCGGTGTCGTCGCTCTCGGCCTTCTGGGCTTCGGCCTTCGCCCTGGCTTCGGCGATGGCCTTGGCCGCGGCGCCGGCCGCCTTGCTGAGGGCGTCGCGCCGGCTGTTCGCGATCTCGGCGAGAGAATCGAACGCGGTCTCCGGGAGGAACAGCAGGGCGTTGGTGCCGCCGGCGTCGGACAAGCCGAGGCCTTTGATGTCGGCGGCGAGGATCAGCATCTGGGCGGCGGCGAGGGCGGTGGTCTCGTCCCAGCCGGCGGCGGTCAGGCGCTTGGCGACGGCGAGGGGCGTGCCTCGGGTGCGCACGGCACGACTACCAAGGGCCTCTTCCATGTGCGTGCGACTGTGCCGGCGGCCGTGCTGGGAGGAGAGCCGAGGGCGTGGCACCCCGCCGTAGGTGGCGGTCTTGGGGGCGCCCTGCCGGTCGCGGTTGAGGTTGCTGTAGGGGGCGGAGTGAATGATGTGGACGTCGATGTAGAGCGGGGTCACTTACTGGTCTCCTTCGAGCCGGCGGGGGTGGTGTAGGAGCGGGCCCAGTCGATCCGGACGTCGGGAGCCCAGCGCTGGTAGCGGATGCTGTCGCGCAGCAGGACCGGCCACTTGACCGGGACGCTGCTGGACCGCAGAAGACTGATGGTGGAAGGCAGTTCGGCCATGAGCGCGTCGTAGTCGAGTTCGCACAGGTACGACAGGAGACCGGTGGCCGTCTCACGGCGCATGCCTGCACGCGCGGCGCGGGCGAGGGACCAGCCGAGGTTCTCCCACGGCTTCGCCGGTGCCGGTTCCTTGACGGTGAGCGGCTTGTCGCCGGCGCGGGGATTGGGCGCGTCGTGGACGGCCCACAGGGCTGCGACGAGAAGGAACGGGCGCTCGGCTTCGCGCAGGACGTGGTGGCTGGTGTCCTCGCGGACGGGGATGCCACCGGCGGGCACCAGGTGCACGTACATGGGCCAGGGGTTTTCGAGATTGTCAGCGAGGCCTTGGCGCAAGGTGGCGCGGCCTTCGGGAGTGGCGCAGGCGCGGCGCACGGTCTTCATGAACCGCTCGTAGGTGGCCAGGCCGTTGCCGTTGGCCGGCGGGGATTCGGTTGTCACGTTCGAGGCTCTTTCTCGTGAGCGCTGATCAGGTGGTCTTCTTCGTGGACCGCCGGGTCTTGGGGTGAGTGAGGATCGCTCGCGCCTGGGCGATGGGAATGAGGCCCGCAGGCGTGGCGGCGTCGGCGCGGGTGGCGTCGTCGTACAAGGTGATGGCAAGTGACCGCAGTTGCGGGTCGGTACCGTCACTGATGGCCTGCCAGAAGCGGCTGCCGGTGCGGTCCCAGTAGACGGCGATCGTGTCGTGAGTCCAGGGGCACTCGGAGCGCGGGTCGGGACTCATCGCGTTCCACGCAGACCGCAGAGCAGCAGCCAGAGCCTTTGCGCTCTCCTCGGCCGTCTGGCGGGTCGATGTGACTCGGGCAGCCATTTCGGGGTGGCGGCCGGATGTGTAGTCGGCGACCACGACCGGCGTGACCTGCTCGAACCAGATCTCCTCTTTCTCCTGCTTGTCCTGGTGACAGGCGAGAGCTCGGGCACGGATGGGGCCGAGGTGGTCGAGGGCTTCGGCGGGCAGGGTGTCGAGCAGCCGGATCCATGCGGGCGGAGTGGTGGCCGAGCTCGTGGTGTCTCCGGGGCGCCGGATATGAACGAGGGAGTCAAAGTCCCGCACGAGGGCGCGTGCGTGGTTGGCGCGGACAGGTCCCCCCTTGGCGCGGTTGATCAAGAACGGGTCCTCCGCGGCCGTGACGGCCTCGGACGCTACTTCGAGAGCCTTCTTCGCGCCGGCATCCTTCAAGGCACTGGGTACCGGGGTACGCCAAGCTGCCCAGACGGCAGTGATCTGGCCGGTAGTCGGATCGGTGCGGGTGAGAGTGGCGTGCGCGGCCCGGTTGATCAGCCGGGACACCGGCCCGGTGGGCAGTTCGGGCCGGAGGGGATCCGGAAGGGCGATCTGCTCCCACTCGGGCAGGTCCGGTCCGGTGACCGGAATGTCGGTGGGGTGGGGGGCCGACAGCAGGAGATTGGTGTATTCGTTGCCGCTCTCGGGGTGCCAGGAGATGGCAGACCGGAGCGGAGCGGCGGCCATGGACTTGTGCGTGACGCCGTTGTGGCTGCGGTTCGCCCCGAGCCCGCACGGGCCGTACTGCCGCCACGCGAGGACCCACCAGAAAGCCTCGTGCGGCGTGACGGGGGCAGCCTGCGGAGTCCGGTCCAGCCAGGGCTGATTGTTCCCGGACGCCCGGGTCATGACGAGCTTGGCCGGCGGAGCCGGGTCGCCGCACTCCGTTGCGAGGCGCGGGTCTTGGAGGAACGGCCGCTCGGGATCATCCAAGTTGAACCGGTGAGCCCACTTGCTGTTGTAGGCGGCCACCTCTGCGGGGTCGAGGTGGCCCTGGCGGAAAAGTTCGTCCCAGCGGTCGTCCCACGCGTCGGGGTCGGCTATGTCGAGGCCGCTGATACGGATGAACAGAGCCACAAGGAGCCGGCGCAGGGCGGAGGAGACGGCAACATTGGGGATGTCGAGCGTGCCGAGGTGTGCGGCCGCGAGCATCTCGCCGAGCGGGGTAAGGGTCGTGAGGCCCGGAGCAGCGGCAGGCAGCGCACCAGGCGCCAGGCGCGCGAGTTCGGTGCGGTCGGCGTCGTGGTGCCACTTCATCGGCACACACGGCGACATCATCACGTTGAACACAGAAAGTAGCTCCAGCCAGGACGGTAGCCCCCGGAAACCGGGAGCCTAAAAGCGTCAACTACCTACGCGAGCAGGATGTGTTGACCTGCTGTCAGATCAGCAACAGGGTCAACATAAAGTGAGATAAGACGGGCGCGCAAGCGACTGCTCCAACTGTCAGTGGCGACCTGTAGGGTGGCCGCGGCAGCGGTCCGCACATCAGAGCTGACTTTCAGAAAAAGCCCGGATCTAAGGCGAACGTGGAATCCGTGCCAGCGGACGTAGTGAGCTCGTACTATTGCTCATGTGTCCCACCAGAACCTTGATAAATGAAATGGGAAACGCCGGCAAAGTGCAGGTCAGGAAGTTTTCGCTCCGCGCACGAAGGTCACGCGTGATTGCGGATCGAAGGACCGCCCTTGTTATCGGCCGCTCCGCGCACGCGGAGGTCACCCGGTCGCGCATGCGGACAGCGGTTACGGTCAGCGTGACATAGGCCAGGCCAGCCGTCGGCCTTCGCCTAGGTCCACGATGCGAGATCAACAACCATGCACAGCTAGTTGTCCGCCGAAGCACAAGCCCCCTCCACCAGGCAGGCCAGCGCACGTTCTCGCGGGGGTAGCTTCGCGTATGCGTTCGACCGCAACGGGAGGCGCGGGCATGCGCGGCTCATGGTCGTCCCCGCGCCGGCGGGGTGCCGCCGACCGGTCCTCCCCGCCGACGCGGGGGTGCTCCGACGCCGTTCAGCGTGATGCTGGCGTCGGCGAGGTCCTCCCCGCCGACGCGGGGGTGCTCCGGAGCAGCAGCTCGAAACGAAGCGGCTGCAGTCGTCCTCCCCGCCGACGCGGGGGTGCTCCGGCAGCATGACCACCAACAGCAAGGCAGCCCAGGTCCTCCCCGCCGACGCGGGGGTGCTCCGGCGATGGCGGCGGCCAGGTAAGTGGCCTGGGGGTCCTCCTCGCCGACGCGGGGGTGCTCCGCGCTT
>NZ_JBEYXJ010000173.1:0-11664 GCF_040645015.1 Streptomyces sp. NPDC046881
AGACTATCTAGGAGCTGAGGTCCACCACTTACAAACCGTCCACGGCCGCGCCCGCCCTCCGGGCGGACGGAGGGACTTTGCGGACACGACCTAGCGGCCGTACAACTCCCCGTACGACGGCCACACTCCGCCCGGCCCGTCCACCGACTCGGCCGCCCGTACGGCACGTACGATCGCGCGCGTCACGAGGTCCGCGCCGGCGGCCAGGACGTCGTTGAGCGCCAACGGGTGCGTGCCGAGCGGCCGGGCGCCGGTCGCGAGGGCGAACACCGTGTCCCCGTCGTGCAGGAGGTGCACCGGCCGGACGGCGCGCGCGATGCCGTCGTGCGCCGTGCCCGCGAGCTTCTGCGCCTGAGCCTTGGTGAGGTCCGCGTCCGTGGCGACCACCGCCAGCGTCGTGTTGAGCGGTGGCGGCGCGTTCCCGGCGTCGGTCTCGTCCAGGCGCCGGCGCGCGGCTTCGTGCACGCGCTCCTCCGGGTACTCGACCCGCCCCTGGAACAACTCCCCGTACAGCACCCCGGTTTCCGGATCCAGCACCGACCCGGCCGCGTTGGCGACCACCAGCGCCGCCACGGTGATCCCCGAGGCGAGCACCGTACTCGCGCCGCCCACCCCGCCCTTGAGCCGCCCGGCGACGGCGCCCGTGCCGGCGCCGACGCACCCCTCGGGCACCCGCGCGCCCGGCGCGTCCGCCGCCGCGGCCTCCACCGCCGCGCGTCCCGTCGCCGCGTCCGGACGGGCCCGGAAGTCGCCGCCGCGCCCCAGGTCGAAGACACACGCGGCCGGCACCACCGGCACCACATGCGCCGGGTCCGCCCCCACCGGCACCCCGCGCCCCCGCTCCTCCAGCCAGGCCATCACCCCGGACGCCGCGTCCAGCCCGTACGCGCTGCCTCCGGTCAGCACGAGCGCGTCGACCTTCTGCACCACGTTGCGCGGGTCGAGCGCGTCGGTCTCCTTGGTGCCGGGGCCGCCGCCGCGCACGTCCACGGCGGCGACGGCGCCGCCCTCGGGTGCGAGGACGACCGTGGTGCCGGTGAGCCAGCCGTCGCCGCGGCGGGTGGCGTGCCCCACCCGCAGCCCGGCGACATCCGTCAATGCGTCAGCTGTCATGGACGCCAGTCTGGCCCAGCCGGCACGCCCACCCGGGGGACTCAGCCGGCCGAGGCGGTGGCGCCCGGCTCGCGGTCCCGGGCGGCCGTCCGCGCGGTCAGGGCGACGCCGGTGGCCACCGCGGCCGCGCAGACCAGCCCCGCCGCGAGCACCCCCCACGCGCGCAGGAAGGTGCAGCAGATCACCAGCAGGGCCGTGACCGGCAGCACCAGCTGCTGGGCGAGGCCCACCTTGAAGTGGCGGGAGTGCAGCGCCCACACGGTCAGCAGGTACAGCGCCGTCGGCAGGGTGACCGCGGCCGAGGCGGACAGGGCGGAGATGTGCGCCTTGCCGACCGCCTGCTCCACGGCCACCTCCAGGCCCGCGCCGATCGCCGCCGTCGAGGCGAAGACGAGATAGTGGCCGTAGCCCCAGACGAACGCCCTCCGGCTGGAGCGCAGGTGGCCGTGGATCGGCACCACGAAGTAGATCCACCACGCGGAGAACACGATCAGCAGGCCGCCCGCCGCGATGGGCAGCAGCTCGCCCAGCGCGTCGTGCTCGTCCACGCCCGACTTCACGGCCACCGTGGCCGCGGCGATCGTCTCGCCGAGCACGATGATCGTGAACAGTCCGTACCGTTCGGCGATGTGGTGCGGATGCCAGGAGGTCTCCTGGGCCCTCTCCGCGTACAGCGGCACGCACAGTTCCACGATCGCCATCACCAGGAACACCCACGGCCGGGTCGGCTCCGGCAGCAGCACCAGGCCCAGCCAGCCGACCTGGCACAGCAGGACGCCGTACGCGTACCGCAGGGCCGTGGTCCGCTCCCCGCCGGTGGCCGAGCGCGCGACCCTCAGCCACTGCGAGGCCAGCGCCAGCCGCATGATCAGGTAGCCGAGCCAGACCAGCAGGAAGTCCTGCTGCGCGGCGGCCCGGGAGATGCCGGCGGCCAGGACCAGGACACCGGCGATCTGGACCAGGGTGACGACCCGGTACAGCACGTCGTCGTTGTCGTACGCCGAGGCGAACCAGCTGAAGTTCATCCACGCCCACCAGATGGCGAAGAACGCCATCGCGTAGTCGAGGATCCCCTCGCCCGCGTGCCCTGCCGCGACGGCGTGCACCAGTTGCACACCCGCCTGCGCGATCGCCACGACGAAGCACAGGTCGAAGAAGAGCTCCAGCGGAGAGGCGACGCGGTGGGCCTCGTCGCGGCCGCGCGCGGTGAGCCGTCGCAGGGGGCCGGAGGGCTGGGGTGCGCCCGAGGGGGCGGGCGCCGGGGTGGAACTCGACGTCATGGTCCCAGCACAGCAGAAAACACCCGCGAAATCTTGTGAAGGCGTTCACGAGCGGGCCGGGGTCGCCGGGTGGGGCGAAAACCCCAGGCGGGGCGGCCCGGCGGGCGCCGTACCCTGGAGGCATGAGCAGCGCCCCCGAGCCCGAGCCGCGCGATCCGAAGCCCGCACTGGTCTTCGACGACCCCCTGGACCAGCAGTCCTCGGACGACACCGACCGCGGGTGGGGCGACCGCCCGAGCGGCGACAGCGCCGCCGACCTCAGGCGCTTCCTCGACGAGAAGCCGCCCCACCACCTCTGAGCCGCCCGCGGGAGCCGTCGGACCGGCCCCCGAAGGCGCCGGGCGGCCCGCCGGGCCGCCCTCGGGAGTGCCGCTAGCGGTCGCCGTGCCCCGACCCGCGCTGGGCGACCAGCGCGTCGCGGATCTCCTTGAGCACCTCCAGCTCGGACACCTCGACGACCTCCTTCGTGCCCTCCCGGGCCGCCTTCCGGGCGGCCTGCCGGGCCAGGTACTTCGACATCGGCAGGACCATCAGGAAGTACACGACCGCCGCGGTGATCACGAAGGTGAGCGTGGCGCCCAGGACGGAGCCCCACAGGATCGGCACCCCGCTCTTGACCGTGCCGTCCGCGCCGACCTTGCACGGGTCCTTCAGGCACGAGCTGTAGTTGTCGAGGTTCTGCGTGCCGATCGCGCCGACCAGCGGATTGATGATCCCCTTCACCACCGCGTTGACGATGTTCGTGAAGGCCGCCCCGATGACCACCGCGACTGCCAGGTCGACGACGTTGCCGCGCATCAGGAAGGCCTTGAAGCCGTGCCAGACGCTCGGTTCCTTCTTCTCCTTCTTCGCGCTCACCTGGGGGCCTCTCCTCGCGTGCACAGGGTGTGGAACGAAACGCTCCGCAACCTACGGCACGGCGCGGTAGGCGTGTCCAGTCCCGCGGCACGCTCGTGGGACTCGACAGCGGACCGCCGACGGCGCGTACCAGCCGGTTCAGCACAGCGTCACCGCCAGGCGTGCGGTGGCGCTCGCGCCGACCAGCCGTGCCGCCGTGGCACGCGGCACCGCCAGCACGACCAGCGCGCCGCTCTCGGTCGCGCCGTCCAGGGGCTCGGGCACCCTCGTCACCCGTACCCCGCGCGCGAGCACCCGGACTCCGCCGGCCGGCGGGTCCGCCGCGGCGATCACGTCGACGCGGTCACCGGGCCGCAGCAGCCGCACCGTGGCGGCGTCGGCGATCCGCACCGGCGCCGTCACCACCTCGGCCACCGGATGCCGGTGTCCGGGGTCCGCGGTCCGGTGGGCCCGGGGCCGCTCCGCGCCGTGCGGTGCCGTCCCGGTCCGGGGGCCCGCGGCCACCAGCGCCGCCGCGGTCACCGCGAGACCGGCCGCGACGGCCCGCCGGCGATGCCGTACCAGCCGCTGCAGCGCATACCGCCCGCCGCGCACCCGCACCGGGTCGAACGAGGGCACCTCACAGGTCGGCGGTGCGTCCGTGCCCAGCGGGCGCGGCAGCCGGAGAGGAGGAAGAGGGGGCGGGGTCGGGGGCGAGGAGGGCGTGGGCATGGGGATCACCGCCTGCGGCGAGGAGTTCGGCTTGCGGTCCCACGATGAGGCCCCGCGCCGGATCCCGCCGGGGCCGGTGGACCACCGGCCGCTTGTGGACAACTCACCCACCCGAACGAGACGTTCCGCTCCCCGCGCCGCCTACGGCAGCACGAACCCCGGATCCATCCCCCCGAGCGCGTTCACGCACAGGCAGTCGCGCCCCCCGGTCTCCGGCAGTGCCGCCACCGCGTCGAACAGCACGCCGCGCAGCCGGTCCACGTTGGCCGCGAACACCCGCAGCACCTCCTCGTGGGAGACGCCCTCCCCGGTCTCGGCGCCCGCGTCGAGGTCGGTGACCAGGGTCAGCGAGGTGTAGCACAGCTCCAGTTCCCGGGCGAGCGCGGCCTCGGGGTGGCCGGTCATGCCCACCACCGACCAGCCCTGTGCCTGGTGCCACAACGATTCGGCGCGGGTGGAGAACCGGGGTCCCTCGACCACGACCAGCGTGCCGCCGTCCACCGGCTCCCAGTCCCGGCCGCGGGCGGCCTTCAGCGCGGCGGCCCGCCCGGTGGGGCAGTAGGGGTCGGCCATGGACACGTGCACGACGTTCGGCACGGTGCCGTCGGGCAGCGGCAGCCCGTCGAAGTAGGTCTGCGCCCTGGATTTCGTACGGTCCACCATCTGGTCCGGCACGAGCAGGGTGCCCGGGCCGTACTCGGGGCGCAGCCCGCCCACCGCGCACGGACCGAGAACCTGCCGGACACCGACCGAGCGCAGGGCCCACAGGTTGGCGCGGTAGTTGATGCGGTGCGGCGGCAGGTGGTGGCCGCGGCCGTGCCGGGGCAGGAAGGCGACCCGCCGGCCGGCGATCTCGCCGAGGAAGAGGGAGTCGCTGGGCGCTCCGTAGGGGGTGTCCACCTGGATCTCGGTCACGTCGTCCAGGAAGGAGTAGAAACCCGAACCGCCGATTACGCCGATCTCTGCGTTCGCCATGACCAGCACACTAGCGGGCCGCGAAACCGCGGGGGAGCCGGTGCCGGGGAACGCCGAAGACCCTGCCGTCGCGTGACGGCAGGGCCCGGGTGAGAGTTCTCAGGCGGCCGAGCTGCTGGTGGAGCTCGACGAGGACGACGAGGTCGAGGACGTCGAGGAGGACGTCTTCGAGTCGGACGACGAGCCGGCCGGCTTCGACGCCGGGGTGCTGCTCGACGTGGAGCCGCGCGAGTCGTTGCGGTAGAAGCCGGAGCCCTTGAAGACGATGCCGACGGCGGAGAACACCTTCTTCAGGCGGCCCTTGCAGCTGGGGCACTCCGTCAGGGCGTCGTCGGTGAACTTCTGCACCGCCTCAAGGCCCTCGCCGCACTCGGTGCACTGGTACTGGTAGGTCGGCACTGTCTTCCTCCTGGCACTCTCACTCGATGAGTGCTAACGACGATCCATAGTGACGTATTCCCGGGAATCAGTCCACCGTGACGGGCACGCGGTGACCGACGCCACGCGCGACCGTGCGGTTCGGCTGCCGCGGGACGAGCCGGGAGCGCAGCGTCACCAGGGTGGCCAGCGCCAGTACGGTGCCGGCCATCGGCACCAGGAATCCGGCGCCGTCCCACAGCCGGTCCTCCAGCTGTCCGGCGACGGTGACGGCGGCGGCCTGGCCGAGCGCGACGGCACCGGTCAGCCAGGTGAAGGCCTCGGTGCGGGCGCCGGCCGGGACCAGGCTCTCGACCAGCGTGTAGCCCGTGATCAGCGACGGCGCGATGCACATGCCGACCAGCAGGCCGAGCGCGGCGAGCAGCAGCACCGAGTGCGCCGTCCACAGGGCGGACGCCGCCAGCGCGAGCGCCGTGTAGCCGATCACCAGGCGGTGCTGGGGAGCCGCCTTCCAGGCGATCGCGCCGCAGGCGATGCCGGACAGCATGTTGCCGGCGGCGAAGACGCCGTACAGGACGCCGTTCAGGCCGGGCTCGCCGATCGACTCGGTGAAGGCCGCGAGCGACACCTGCATGCCGCCGAAGACGGAGCCGATGCCGAGGAAGGTCACGACCAGCACGCGCACGCCCGGGACGCGCAGGGCGGAGTCGTGCCGCACGCGCGCGTGCCCGTCCTGCGCGGACACCGGCGGCTGGGTGCTCTTCTGCGCGGCGAACAGCAGACCGCCGACGAGGGTCAGCGCGGCCTCGGTGACCAGGCCCGCCGACGGCGTCACGGTGGTGCACAGCGCGGTCGCCAGCAGCGGGCCGAAGACGAAGGTCAGCTCGTCGGTGACGGACTCGAAGGCCGCCGCGGTGGTCATCAGGGGCGAACCCTGGAGCTTCACGCCCCAGCGGGCCCGCACCATGGGGCCGACCTGCGGCACCGAGGCGCCGGTCGGGACGGCCGCCAGGAACAGCGCCCACAGGGGCGCGTGGGCCAGCGCGAGCGCCGTCAGGGACAGGCCGGAGACGGCGTGCACCAGGACGCCGGGGAGCAGGACGGCACGCTGGCCGTAGCGGTCGGCGAGGCGGCCGCTGTAGGGCGCGAACAGCGCCATGGAGACACCGGTGGCGGCAGCGGCGGCGCCCGCGGCGCCGTACGAGCCGGTGGTGTGCTGGACGAGCAGCACGATGGAGATGGTGAGCATCGCGAACGGCTGGCGCGCCGCGAAGCCGGGCAGCAGGAACGTCCAGGCGCCGCGGGTGCGCAGCAGTTGTCCGTATCCGGGGCGGGAGGACGCCGGCGAGGTCTTCTCCGGTGCGGTGGTGGTGACCGTGGATCCCACGGCCCGTGCCTTTCTGCCGCCTGGTAGCGCGGGCCCCGTGCGGGCCGGGCGCCGAGAGCTGTCCTCTTGCGCGGACTGCGGTAGATACCGGCGCCCACGAGGGTGTGGGGGGCGACACGGCCGCCATACGGTCGCGCCAGCTCTGCGTCAGGCAGAGTTGGTTCGATCAGGGTGCGCCTTCATCGTACAGGGATCACTGCTTGCGCGACTGTGAAAACGAGCACCATGGAGGCGGCCACCTGGGATTTCATGGGGTGTGAACGGTACGAAACGCCCTCTTAACGCGCGCTGTCGGCCCCGTCGGTGCCCAGCCAGCCGGCCAGCTTGCCGCCGAGGGCGACCGCGCGCAGGCGCCGTTCCGCCGCGTCGCGGACCGGGTCGGTGGCGACGACCAGCAGCTCGTCGCCGTGCCGCAGCACCGTCGTGGGCATCGGGACGAACGATTTTCCTTCCCGCACGACCAGGGTGACGGCCGCGCCGGGCGGCAGCCGCAGCTCGCTGATCTCCACGCCGTGCATCCGGGAGCCCTCGGGGACGGAGACGGACAGCAGGTGCCCGCGCAGCCGCTCCAGGGGTGCCGATTCGATGCCGAGGTCGGAGGCCTCGCCCTGCTCGCCCAGGCGCAGGGTGCGGGCCAGCCAGGGCAGGGTCGGCCCCTGGACGAGGGTGTAGACGACGACCAGGACGAAGACGATGTTGAAGATGCGGTGACTGCCGGCGACCCCGTTCACCATCGGGATGGTCGCCAGGATGATGGGCACGGCGCCGCGCAGGCCCGCCCACGACATCAGGGCCTGCTCCCGCCACGGCACCCGGAACGGCGCCAGGCTGCCGACCACGCTCAGCGGGCGGGCCACCATGGTCAGCACCAGCCCGATGACCAGGGCGGGCCAGACGTCGTCGCCCAGCTCGTGCGGGGTGACCAGCAGGCCGAGGACGACGAACATGCCGATCTGCGCGATCCAGCCGAGCCCCTCGGCGAAGCCGCGGGTGGCGGGCCAGTGCGGAAGCCGTGCGTTGCCGAGCACCATCGAGGCCAGGTAGACGGCGAGGAAGCCGCTGCCGTGCCCGAGGGCGCCGGCGGCGTAGGCGGTGACGGCGATGGCCATCACGGCGATCGGGTAGAGACCGGAGGCGGGCAGGGCCACGTGCCGTAGCCCCCAGGAGCCGAACCAGCCCACCGCGATCCCTATGGCCGCGCCGATGGCCAGCTCCAGGGCTATCTCGCCGAGCAGGACGTACCAGTGCTCGACCGGGCCGGCCGTGGAGAAGGCGACGACCAGGATGACCACCGGGGCGTCGTTGAAGCCGGACTCGGCCTCCAGCGTGCCCGTCACGCGCGCGGGGAGGGGAATTCTCCGGAGCACCGAGAAGACCGCCGCCGCGTCCGTCGACGACACAACCGCGCCGATGATCAGCGCCTGCCGCCACTCCAGCCCGACCAGGTAGTGCGCGCCCGCCGCGGTGACCCCCACGCTGATCGCGACGCCCACCGTCGCCAGCACGGCGGCGGACGACAGGACCGGCCGGATCTCCTTCCACTTCGTGCCCAGACCGCCCTCGGCGAGGATCACGACCAGGGCCGCGTATCCCATGACCTGGGTCACCGCGACGCTGTTGAAGTTGATGTGCCCGATGCCGTCCTGGCCCATGAGGACGCCGATCCCCAGGTAGACGAGCAGGCTGGGGAGCCCGCTGCGCGAGGAGATCCGGACGGCCGCGACGGCGACGAGCAGGACGACGGAGCAGACGAGCAGGAGCTGGTTGAGGTGGTGAACAGTCAGCGGGCGTTCCTCCTCCGAGAACGAGGCGGGGAATCTCCGGTTACTTCGTTACCTTACCTAACTCTTGACGCTTTCTTGACGTTCACGAGGCAAGATCGAACGCTCGTGCGCGCTGGTTCCCGACTCCGCGTCAAGCGGGACAGGGCCCTGCGCCTATGGTTGCTCCAGCGCTCATTCAAAGTCACAGCCCGACCTGCCGCTCGCGTTAGGACAGCAAGGACAGCGATGCCCCCCAACACCACCGCCACAACGGGTGACACCGCCACCACGGGTGCCACGTCCGTCAAGTCCGGCAGGAAGAAGGGGCGCAGAGCCCGTCTGATCGTGCTCGTGCTGGTCCTGGCCATCGTCGGAGGCATCGCCTACGGCGCGTACTGGTCGATCAGCACGGTCCGCGCCTCCTTCCCGCAGACCACGGGTTCGATCAAGCTCGACGGCCTGTCCGGGCCGGTCGACGTCAAGCGGGACGGCTACGGCATCCCGCAGATCTACGCCTCCTCGGACGAGGACCTGTTCATGGCGCAGGGCTTCGTCCAGGCGCAGGACCGGTTCTACGAGATGGACGTGCGCCGGCACATGACCTCCGGGCGCCTGTCGGAGATGTTCGGCAAGGGCCAGGTCGAGAACGACGCGTTCCTGCGCACCCTCGGCTGGGACCGGATCGCCCAGCGGGAGTACGACACCAAGCTGTCGCCCGCCACGAAGAAGTACCTCCAGGCCTACGCCAAGGGGGTCAACGCCTATCTCCAGGGCAAGGACGGCGAGGACATCTCCCTGGAGTACGCGGCGCTGGGCTTCACCAACGACTACAAGCCGGAGAAGTGGACCCCGGTCGACTCCATCGCCTGGCTGAAGGCGATGGCCTGGGACCTGCGCGGCAACATGCAGGACGAGATCGACCGCGCCCTGATGACCAGCCGCCTCGGCCCGCAGCAGATCCAGGACCTGTACCCGGCGTACCCCTACGGCCGTAACAAGCCGATCGTCCGGGAGGGTCAGTACGACGATCTGACCAAGGCCTTCCAGCAGAGCGGCGCCACGGGCTCCACCCAGGGGACGACGGGCGGCACCCAGGGCACGACCGGCAGCACCGGCACCCAGGGCGCGGCCGGCGGCGCCACGGGCTCCTCCCAGGGCGCCACGGGCACGACCGGCTCCTCCGCCTCGGCCGGGACGGGATCGGGCCTCACGAGCCAGCTGGGCGGCCTCTACCGCGTCCTGGACGACCTCCCCACGGCCGTCGGCGTGAACGGCCAGGGCATCGGCTCCAACTCCTGGGTGGTCGCCGGGAAGTACACCGTCAAGGGCAAGCCGCTGCTGGCGAACGACCCGCACCTGTCGGCGTCCCTGCCGTCCGTCTGGTACCAGATGGGCCTGCACTGCCGGACCGTCTCCGGCAAGTGCCAGTACGACGTCAGCGGCTACACGTTCGCCGGCATGCCCGGTGTGATCATCGGCCATAACGGCAAGATCGCCTGGGGCATGACCAACTCCGGGGTCGACGTCACCGACCTCTACCTGGAGAAGGTGAGCGCCAACGGCTACCTGTACGACGGCAAGATCCGGCCGTTCAAGACCCGCGAGGAGACCATCAAGGTCGCCGGCGGCAAGGCCAAGACGATCGTCGTCCGCCAGACCCAGGACGGGATGCCGCTGCTGTCCGACCGCGACGACGAGCTCGTCGAGGTCGGCAAGAAGGCGACCGTGAACACCGCGGCACCCGACCGGGGCGACGGCTACGGCATCGCCCTGCGCTGGACCGCCCTCGACCCGGGCACCTCCATGGACGCCGTGTTCGCCCTCGACAAGGCCGCGGACTGGAAGGACTTCCGCGCGGCGGCGGCCCTGTTCGACGTGCCGTCGCAGAACCTGGTCTACGCCAGCACGGACAACCACATCGGCTACACGCTGCCCGGCCGGATCCCCACGCGCTCCGCCAAGGACGACGGCTCCGTCCCGGCGCCGGGCTGGGAGTCGAAGTACCGCTGGACGGGCTTCGTCGAGCAGGACGAGCTGCCCTACGAGTACGACCCCGAGCGCGGCTACATCGTCACCGCCAACCAGGCCGTGGTCGACCCGAAGAAGTACCCGTACACGCTGACCACCGACTGGGGCTACGGCACCCGCAGCCAGCGCATCTCCGACCTGATCGAGTCCAAGATCAAGGACGGCGGGAAGATCTCCACCGACGACATGCGGCAGATGCAGCTGGACAACAGCAGCGAGATCGCCAAGCTCCTGGTGCCCAAGCTGCTGAAGATCAACCTCGACGACCCGGACGTCCGCGAGGCGCAGAAGCTGCTGGAGGGCTGGGACTACACCCAGGAAGCCGACTCCGCGGCCGCCGCGTACTTCAACGCCGTCTGGCGCAACGTCCTCAAGCTCGCCTTCGGCAACAAGCTGCCCAAGGAGGTGCGTGTCAAGGGGCAGTGCCTGTGGGTCGACAAGATCGACAGCACCGGCCCGGTGGACGACGACACCAAGGTGCGCGAGTGCGGCCAGCGCGACGCCGACCAGGCGCAGCCGGACGGCGGCGACCGCTGGTTCGAGGTCGTGCGCACCCTGATGGACAAGCCGGACAGCGACTGGTGGAAGACGCCCAAGTCGGGCACCCGGCCCGGCGCCGAGAACCGTGACCAGCTCTTCGCGCGGGCCATGATCGACGCCCGCTGGGAGCTGACCGCCAAGCTCGGCAAGGACATCGACACCTGGAGCTGGGGCCGCCTGCACCGGCTGTTCCTGAAGAACCAGACGCTCGGCACCGAGGGCCCCAAGGTCCTGCAGTACATCCTGAACCGCGGCCCCTGGAAGCTGAGCGGCGGCGAGGCCACGGTGAACGCGAGCGGCTGGAACGCCGCCGGCGGCTACAACGTCGTCTGGGTGCCGTCCATGCGGATGGTCGTCAACCTCGCCGACCTCGACAAGTCCAAGTGGATCAACCTGACCGGCGCCTCCGGGCACGCCTTCAGCGCGCACTACACGGACCAGACGGGCAAGTGGGCCAAGGGCGAGCTGCTGCCCTGGTCGTTCTCGGCCAAGGCGGTGGACCAGAGCACGAGCGACACGCTCGTCCTCGAGCCGTGACCCGGTGACGGCACAGCGCTGAAAACGGCCCCCCACGCGCGCGTGGGGGGCCGTTTCGGGGTCCGGCGGCGGTTCGGATGAGCGCACGGCGGAA
>NZ_JBEYXJ010000174.1:0-11546 GCF_040645015.1 Streptomyces sp. NPDC046881
CTCGGGAGCCCGTGTCCGCCGGCCGGCCCCCCTGTCTGTCATGCACCTGACATTCACTGAGTACGTGCACCTCCACCCCACGAGGAGAGCCGCATGCCGAACCGTGTCCGCCGCACCCTGCTCGCCGCCCTCACCGCCACGGCCCTGATGTCCTCGGGGCCGCTCCTGGCCGGCCCCGCCTCCGCGGCCCCCGCGGCCGCCGCCTGGGACACCGACCGATCGGCCGCCGCCTACCAGGTCAACCCCGCCGCCGTCACCGCCTCCGGCAGCGAGAACGCCGGCACCGCGCCCGGCCTCGCCTTCGACGGCAACGCCTCCACCCGCTGGTCCAGCAACTTCGCCGACGACGCCTGGATCCGCGTCGACCTCGGCTCGGTCATCCGCGTCGACCGCGTCGTCCTCGACTGGGAGGCCGCCTACGGCAAGCGCTACGTCCTGGAGGTCTCGAAGAACGGCACCGACTGGACGCCCTTCTACACCGAGACCGCGGGCACCGGCGGCACGGTCACCGCGCACACCTACCCGCAGGAGGTCACCGGCCGCTACGTCCGCCTGCGCGGCCTGGAACGCGCCACGCCCTACGGATACTCGCTGTGGAACGTCAAGGTCTACGGCGGCGAACCCGCGCCGGCGTCGACGACCCGCACCAACCTGGCCCTCAACCACCCGGCGTACTCGAACCTCTACCAACACGCCGGGAACTCACCCGCCTTCGTCACCGACGGCGGCTGGCCCGCCAACCTCAAGGACGACGCGACCCGCTGGTCCAGCGACTGGAACGCGGACCGCTGGGTCTCGGTCGACCTGGGCGCCCCGTCGTCCGTCTCCTCCGTCGACCTCTACTGGGAGGCGGCCTACGCCGTCGACTACCAGCTCCAGGTCTCCGACGACAACCGCACCTGGCGCACGGTGTACCAGCCCTCGGCCGCCGACGTGGCCGCCCGCCGCGCGAACGTGAAGTCCCCGTCCGAGGCCGTGGGCCTGCACGACACCGTCACCCTCCCCGCACCGGTCACCGGCCGCTACGTCCGCATGCTCGGCAAGGAGCGACGCTCCTTCTACAACCCGGCGCCCGCCACGGCCCAGTTCGGCTACTCGCTGTACGAGTTCCAGGTCTGGGGCACCGGCGGCAGCGCCTCCGCCGCCTACCCGGCCCTGCCCGCCGACCAGCCGGGCACCTACCGCACCACCTTCTTCGACGACTTCACCGGCGCCGCACTCGACCGCTCCAAGTGGCGGGTGGTGCGCACCGGCACCGAGATGGGCCCGGTCAACGGCGAGTCCCAGGCGTACGTCGACTCACCCGACACGATCAGCACCCGGGACGGCAGCCTGATCCTGAAGGCGAAGTACTGCAAGGGCTGCACCCGGGCGGGCGGCGGCACCTACGACTTCACCTCGGGCCGCATCGACACCCACACCCACGTCGACTTCACCTACGGCAAGGTCAGCGCCCGGATGAAACTGCCTGTCGGCGACGGCTTCTGGCCCGCGTTCTGGCTGCTCGGCAGCAACGTGGACGACCCGTCCGTCTCCTGGCCGGCCTCCGGCGAGACCGACATCATGGAGAACATCGGCTACGGGGACTGGACCAGCTCGGCCCTGCACGGCCCCGGCTACTCGGCCGACGGCAACATCGGCGCCCGCCAGACCTACCCGAACGGCGGCACCGCCGACCAGTGGCACACCTACGCGGTCGAATGGACCCCGACGGCCCTGCGCTTCTCCGTCGACGACCGCCTGGTCCAGGAGACCACCCGCAACAAGCTGGAGTCCACCCGGGGTCAGTGGGTGTACGACCACAACCAGTACGTCATCCTCAACCTGGCCCTCGGCGGCGCCTACCCGGCCGGCTGGAACAAGGTCACCTCGCCGTACTGGGGGCTGCCGCAGTCGAGCGTGGACAGGATCGCGGGCGGGGGAGTGCAGGCCGAGATCGACTGGGTGCGGGTGGAACAGAAGGGCTGACCCGCCCACCCGCGCGCCGCCGTCCCCGGCCGGCGGCGGCGCACCAGCGGAACCGCGCCGATGCGGTCCCGGGTGCGGGGCATGCTGCCGGGGCTTTGCTGGTGATCGATCGATAGGTCACCGAGTAAGCCCGACCGGGCGGACGCCGCGAGCCTTCCCGGACCTCGGCTCTGCCTCCGGCCTGTCGCCGGCCACCGTCACCCGACTGACCGCCCAGTGGAGGGACGACCAGACCGCGTTCCAGGAGCGCGACCTGTCCGGCACCGACTACGTCTACGTGTGGGTGGACGGCATCCACCTGCGGATCCGCCTGAAGGAGGCGAAGGCCGCCGTCCTGGTGGTGGTCGGGGTGCGCGCGGACGGCACCAAGGAGCTGGTGGCGATGACCGACGGCTACCGCGAGTCGTCCGACGCCTGAGCCGGCGTCGACCTTCGCCACCGTCCGGCTGCGGACCAAGGTCACCAAGGGCGCCGGCTCCCGAGCCGCCGCCCTCGCGATGGTGTTCAAGCTGGTCGATCAGTATGACAATCACCGGCTCCTGGCCTCCCGAAGCTGGTCACTGGAGGCGCGGAGCTGTGGAGCTCCAGTTGTTGCCATGCCTCATCGCACCCGATGGAGCGCAGCGACAGCGAGTCCGCAGACAAGGACAGGTGAGGATCGCGATCCCCTCCTACCTAACGAGGTCCCAACGGAGCTGGTGCAGGCGGCCCCTTGCAGCGCAGAGCTACTGTAAGTTCCTGCCATGAAGCAGGGTAAAGAGGTCGAGAATCCGGAGTCGCGCTTCTTCGCGGTGCTGCTGGCGGCAGCCAAGCTCCCCGGTGTGCGTATCCACCGAGAGGCGTACCTCCGGACGGCGCTGGCGCGCCACTGCACCGAGGATGAGATCCGCGTAGCGATCGAAGAGACCCCCGCTGCGGCGGGTATCACCGTCGACGTTGTGGAGAAAGCGGCCAACGACTCGATCCGCTACGAGACCGCCAAGGTCAGCGCTCTCTCCGCCGCGGCCGGTATACCCGGCATCCTCGCCCTTCCCGCAACGGTGCCCGCCGACTTGGCACAGTACGTCGGCCACATGCTGCGTATCGCGCAGAAGCTCGCCTATCTCTACAGCTGGCCCGAGCTGTTCTCCGACGAGGGCGATGACGTCGATGACGCGACCGTGGGGGTGCTCACGCTGTTCTTCGGCGTGATGTTCGGCACCCAGTCGGCGAACGCCGCCGTGGGGAAGGTCGCGGGGATGATGTCGGAGCAGGTCGCCAAAAAGCTGCCTCAGAAGGCGCTGACCAAGGGCGTCGTCTATCCCATAGTGAAGAAGGTCGCGGCCTACATCGGCGTCAAGATGACGAAGGAGTCGTTCGCGAAGGCCGTCTCGAAGGCCATCCCTCTCGTAGGGGCTGCTGTCTCCGGTGGGCTCACCTTCGCGACCTACCTTCCCATGGCCAAGAGGCTCAAGAAGCATCTCGCCGGCCTGCCACTGGCGGACCCGTCGCACCGAGTGATGGAGGGGGAAATCGTGGACGGCGAAGTCGTCGAAGAGCACGAATCCTTCGTCCCGGCACAGGCTGAACCGCACGGCGCGGACTCCGCTGCCGTCAAGCTGGAGGAACCCAGGTCCTGACGCCGCGAGAGCCCTCCTGACTGCGCAGTGTTCCGGCCTTCCGTCTTCGACGCAGGCGCGGGCCCGAGTTCTCGGCTGTGGGACACCTTCGCCGCTTCCGCGTTCAAGGAAGACGCGGAGCCGGGCTTCTGCTGGACCCAGTACACCGGTCACGGGCCCGGCCCAGAGTTGCTGGGTGACCCGCGCTCCGTGCTGGAGATCGGCTGCGGCACCGGCCCGTGCTCTCGTCCACCTTGCTCGGCGAGGTATCACTGCCCTCACCCTGTGCCGACCTTGATCAGAACTTTGCCGCCCCTTGACCGTGATCGCGAGAGCAAACCGGCTCGGTCATCTACCGGCTTCGGGCCGGTCAGCCGACTCAGGGGGAGCAGAAGACGCCATGGGCGACCACAGCGACGGCAAGGTACTCGACATCAAGATCGCCGATCTGAAGGCGACGGCCCCGGATTTCCATAGGCACAGCTCCGACCTGGCCAAGGCGCTGACCAAGCTCAAGACGGCTCTGGCGGCGGCCGGTTCACCATGGGGTGACGACGAACAGGGGCAGAAGTTCCACGAGTGCTACGGCCCGCACGTCGAGAGGATGGAGACCGCCGCCGGTATTCTCGCGCTCGGCCTGGCCAGCATCGAAGCGGCCATGACCGACATGGCCGACGGTCACATCGACAACGAACTGCTGGTCCACTCTATGTTCAGCAAGATCCAGCCCGCCCCGCACGACGGCCACGGGAGCGCGCAGTGAGCGCGGCCGACAAGGCCAAGGAGATCGTCCAGGACCTGACCGGCATGTGGTGGCCGGATGCCGACGAAGGCGGGCTGCGGGACGCGGCCAAAGCCTGGAGGGACTTCGCCGACGACCTGGAAGACGTGACGACAGCCGCGAACAAGTCGGCGCGCGGCATCATCGAGCACAACAAAGGGGAGGCGATATCCGCCTTCGACGACCCCTTCTGACGCCGGTACTACTACGACGGCCACGGCTGGCTCCAGGACATGATCGATGGAGCCCGCGACATGGCCAAGGCCCTCGACCAGTACGCCGACGTCGTCCACAAGGCCGTCAAGCATCTGGAGCACGAGCTGGAGATCGTCGGCGCCACCATTGTGGCCGGCACAGCCCTCGCGGTCTTCACGCTGGGCATCTCCGAAGGCGCCGCGGCAGCCGCCACCGCCTCGATCCTGGAGCTGTCCGCCACGCTCGGCGTCACCGTGTCCACGGAGATCGCCACCATCGCCGGCACCACCCTGGCCACGGCCGCCATCGGTGGACTCGAGTCGATCACCGTCGACCTCGCTGTCACTCAGCCCGTCGCCATTGCCACCGGCGAGAGCAAGGGCCTCAGCCTCGACGAGGTGAGCGACTCCGCCCTCTATGGCATGGAGTTCGGCGGCGCCTTCGGGGCAGGTGGGAGTACAGCCCGAATCGTCGCCGAGAACGGCGGAATGGAGGGCCTGTTCAACGGCTTCCGGCTGAACAGCGCGGCCCTCGACGAGATGGGCAAGTCCCGTACGTGGAAGCTGATCCAGTCCCCCGACTCGAAGATTCCCGCTCCTCCGGCGCGGGCCGGCGACTACGAGTTGGTCTCGGGCGACCCGGTCTACTTCGGGAAGAACACCACCACGGTGGGTTACGACGAGCGCACCCTGAACAACCTGCAACGGGTCGCCCGTGTCCCCGGCGTACACGACGTGGTCGTCCACGGCACGGACGAGGGGGTTTTCGTCCCCGGCCGCATCAACGCCGCGGGGAAGACCCTTACGGACTTCGAAGTGCATCCCAACCACATCGCGGACGCGATCCGCAGCAACCCCAACTACCACGGTGAACCGGTGCGCCTCATCTCCTGCTACTCCGGCGCCGACGCGAGACCGCCCGAGCTGCCCCTCGCGCAGTCCGTCGCCAACGAGCTCGGCGTGCCCGTGACGGCGCCCACGAGCAAGGTGGGAACGTCCCCCCAGCTCGGCCTCAACCAGACCCCCACCATCGGCAACAATGGCTACTGGCGCACCTACCTGCCCATGGCCCACTAGGGCAGGCTCACAGGAGTGGAAATGATCAAGCGAGCGGGCTTCTATCGGGAGATCGGCGGCCAGGCCACCACGGCGGACGATGCGCCGTCGCTGCGCGACGCCGTACAGGACGGTGGGCCCTGGGACGAGGACCGTATCCTCGCCTACCTGGAATCGGCCCTGGAGATCTACTCCACGATGGGCGCCGAGCGCGACGTCCTCACCGGCGAAGAGTGGATCGTGGGCTCCGGATCCCTGATGACGGATGGCACCTGGCTCTGGCCCGTCGATCTCACGCACTACGTACGTCGTCACCACGCTGCCCTGCCGCAGGAATTCCTGGACCACATCCGGGCCAACAACTACACGGTGCCTGTCGTGCCCGACGAACGGGCCAGGCACATTTTCCAGGAGGAGTTCCC
The DNA here is from genome assembly GCF_040645015.1 of Streptomyces sp. NPDC046881. NCBI lineage: Bacteria > Bacillati > Actinomycetota > Actinomycetes > Kitasatosporales > Streptomycetaceae > Streptomyces > Streptomyces sp. NPDC046881. The sequence continues at coordinate 6,020 of NZ_JBEYXJ010000174.1, forward strand.
GGACCACGCCCCCGCCGCGGCCCCGTCCAAGGCTGCGGGCTTCTTCACCTGGTACGTGCCGAAACTGGACAGCGCGCGCGCCCATCAGCTCCTCACGCATCTGGAGACCGCCGGGCTCTCCGCCGTGCACCCGCTGACCAATGCCCTCTTCGGATTCCGCGAGACGCCGGTCGGAAGCCGTGAGCCGCTGATGGGGGATGGCGCAGCCCTGGCCGCCGCCTTGGCCGACGATCGATACTCGAAGGCTGAGTTCACCTGCTGGAAGGGCTACGACCAGTCCCTGACCGGCATCGTGCGACGCACGGACGAGACGACGCAGAGCATCACGCTGCGCCTCACCGACGTCCCCGTGTCCGACCGCGAGGAGGCGGTCGCGGCACTGGTGCGCACGCTCGATCAGGATGCGGCCGACTGCCGCGGGTTCGTCATCGACCGAGCCGGCGTTTCGGCTTCCCAGGACTGGGACCGCATCCTCGTCGGCGACGGAGGGCACTTCACCGTGTGGCCCGACACCGTCGGCATCCTCCGGGACCGCGTGGGCGACCACCCTGAGCTTGCCAACAGCAAGCCGACTCCTTACGGCCCTCTCGACGTCTTCCACCGCGTGTGAACCTTCGACTGCCCTACAGGTCCCAGCACTGGTCCGACGGTCCTGATCGGGGTTCCGTCCGTTCAGGGTGCGGACGCTGTCGGTTGATCGATCTTCATCGAGGGGGTACACAGCGCAAGGGACAGCGGCCGCCCGTCCGGTTGCCGGACGTCCCGGGAACGGAAGGCGGCCTGTCGTCGCCGCCCGGAGGCGGTGACCAGGGCAGACAGCGAGAGGGGGCCGTGTTCGGCTCAAAGCTTTACGTCGGCCACGCGGTCGACGCACAGCTTGCGCATGCCGTCCTCGTCCGACGTGAACACGGTGATCGGGCCGGGCTGTCGCAGGGCGACGGCGGCGAGGGGCGCGTCGATGGCGTACTTGTGGCCGTGCAGACCCGTCTCCCTGAGAAGGCTGGTCGCCTCCTCGGCGATCTCCCCGGTCACCGGGTCGGCACGGAGCAAGGAGGGCGCCCAGTGCGCCAGGCCGGCGGGCAGCGCGTCGGATCGTGTGCCTCGACTCGCTCTTCACGCGAGTCCGGCACATCCTGAGCGAACCGGTACAGATGAGGGTGCATAGCACACACGTGACCGAACGGCTCCGAGAACGAGACGCGCCCCTGCAGACCTTGACACGCTTCGATCCAGGAAGCTGGGAGTTGGTCTCGACAGAGGTGCGCACGGACACCGGGAAATGGGTGAAGTCGACCTGGCGGGTGCGGGCGGATGAGCGGTACTGGTGGGTGGTGATCGGACTGGGCAATGCGCTCGTCACAGTGATCGACGTCGATCCGTAATCATCGGGGTATGGGTGAGGGCGTCACTACCGGAGGCCCCCTGTACGCACGTCTCGACGCCGTCAACGCGGAGCTGATGCGTGGCGTGCAGAAGCGGCCCGGCAGTCGCAGACATCCCCGGCCTCTCGCCGGTCCTGAGAAAGGGGACGGTAACAGCGGCCGACTGCCTGGAGCGGGTACCGGCTGGACCCTCCAGCGGCACCACGCGGTGGCACGGCCATACCCGGTCAGGCGCCGACCGACGCACCGCCGCACGGCACCGGCCCGGAAAGGTCCGGGTCGCCGAACTCCGTGCGCAGGGACTGGAACGCGGTGACCTTGTCCTCGCCGAAGCGGCGGACGTGGGCGGTGTACTCGTCGGCGGTGAGGAACGCCGACGGGCGGGACTTGGTGTGGAACTTGTCCGCGTACATCACCAGGCGCTCCTCCTCGGTGACCGCCAGGTAGTCGGCGGGCGGCAGCGGGAGGTTCCGGCTCAGGATGTCGTGCCGGGTGAGGCCGACGCCGGTGTGGTGGGAGCAGAACCGGCGCAGCGGCTCCGGGTAGCCCTCCTGCTCCAGGATCTCGTGGCCGAGCAGCCCGTGCCGGATGTACTGCGTGTGGTCCAGGCGTCCGTCGTCGTCGTAGAGGCGGTAGACGCCGATGTCGTGGAGGAGGCAGCCGGCGCGGACCAGGCCGGCGTCGAGGTGGCGCAGGCGCGGGTCGGACAGGAGCTGTTCGGCGATGCTCCAGACGATCTCGCAGTGGGTGTGGACGAGGGCGAACGCCTCGGCGGTGGGCGCGTACCTCTCGTGCAGCGCACGGATCTCGTCGGGTCCCGGAATGCTCATCCGGTGAGCGTAACAACCGCCGCGGAGTGCTCCGTACGGCCCTGCGGGCCGGGACCCGGCCGGTCCGGACCGGCCCGCTCCGGCCGGGAGCGGGCCGGGCCCGGTCATCGGATCGAGCACTCCTGCACGCTCAGCGGCTTGGTGCTGCCGGCCGGCCTGCTGCACAGCACTTCCGTCTCCGAGACGCCCTGCGGGGTCCTGCGGACGCGCTTGAGCACGATGCTGTGGCCGTGCCGTTCGCCGTACAGGGGCGCGTCGGTGAAGTCGATCGTCCCGGTGGCCATCCCGTCGAGCTTCACGCCTCTGAGGTTGACCCAGGTCGCCGCGCGGCTCTGGGGCACGTCGCCGAGGCTGGCCGCCCAGTACAGCGCGCGCGTCGCGTCGTGGGCGAGGGCCGTCTGGCCGCTGGCGAAGCCGGGGGCGTCGTAGGCGGCTTCCTTGCCCTTGACCCAGGGCAGGTACTTCGCGGCGTCCTCGTAGAAGGCGGTCGTGGACGCGGCCTGTCTCAGTTCGGCCAGGGCGGCGTGGTAGAGGGTGATCCGCGGGGCCACGCCGTCCCGGCCGCCCGTGCCGGAGAACCTGGCCTTGCTGAGGTCGTCGCCCGTGAGGATGGAGATCTCCCGGCCGGCGCAGCCCGGTTCGGTGCCCAGCTGGGTCATCAGCGGACCGATGTCCTCGACCCGTCCGGCGAAGTAGATCACCGAGGGGACCGTCCTGCCCCGGCAGATGCTCTCCGCGTGCAGGCGCAGCTCGGGCTTGCCGTTCGCCACCCGGTAGCTCCGCCCGGGCAGCAGCCGGAAGTGCTCCCGGCGGAGCATCCGGCCGCCGTAGAAGGCCTGTTCGCTGGTGTAGCGGTCCTGCGAATCCTTGGTGTCGCGGGCCAGCACCAGCGCGTACGGGTCCTTCTCCCGGGCGCGCAGCTGCCGGGCGACGAGACCGAGCGCTTGCGTCTGGTGCTCGTCGGGCGCCGCGAGGCTGAACCAGTTGGAGAACTGCTTCGGCAGGTAGGTCGCCGAGTTGGTGCCGGAGACGACGGGCAGCCCCACCGACTGGAGCCGGCGTGTGACGTCGAGGCTGCTCTGCAGGTCCCGGCCGAAGCCGACCACGCCGACCACGGTCGGGTCCCGGTCGGCGTACTCGGCGATCGCGTCCGCCGTCACGCGCTGCTGCCCCATGTCCACGCCCCCGTTGGCGAGCAGCACCCGGAGTTTCACCGTGTAGTTCTCGTTGACCACACGCTGGGCGAGGTACACGCCGGCCAGCTCCTCGGCACCCTTGACCAGGGAGGAGTCCGTCGCGGAGGAGCTGAGCGGTCCCGCGTACACCACGGTGACGTACGTGCCGTGGTGGTGGCGCAGCACGTCGTCGTTCTCGGCGCGCACCCGGTCCTCCAGCTCGCGCAGCCGCCGGCCCTCCTCGTCGGCCCCGCCCGGGAGGTACGCGCCGAACCGGATGTCCCCGGTGGCTATGCCGACGCACTCCGTGCCACCGCCGGGCGCGGGACGCCGTACGGTGTCGCGGTCGGCGCTCAGCAGCCCCGCCGAGCAGTAGGCGCGGTGCAGTTCGAGGGAGTGGACGGCACCCGCGGTGCCGGTGAGGACGAGGACGAGGAGCAGGGAGTACGCCGACCACACCACGCGGGCCAGGGGCGGCCGGTGCCTGGCCCGCACGCATCGCCAGTCGGTCTGCCGCAGCGGCAGCAGGTCGTCGCCGGGCAGCGGCACCCTGAGCACCCAGGGCAGGGCGTTCGTCCGGCTCGGCGACTGGTCGGCCCGGAGGTTCCCGGCCCACTCGTCGTACCAGTGCCGCAACCGCTGCTGCAGGCCCCAGGGCGGGGGCACCGGCCGGCCGGCCGGCGGGTCGGCGTCCGTGCCGCGGTCGAGCAGCGCGGCGTCGCCGGCCGCCACGCCCGCCACGATGAGCAGCGGGTCGAGCTCACTGCGCCGGCTGCGGACGTCGCTGACCGCCCTGACGAGTTCGACGCCGCCGTTCTCCTGGCTGATCCGGCGCAGGAACAGCACCGGCGGACGCGTCCGCTTGAACCCGCGCAGGTCCCAGCTGCCACGCCGGTGGTTGTCCCGCAGGTCCTCGAACAGCGCCAGCACGTACAGCTGGAGCGGGAACGGGCCGCCCTCCCGCATCGCCTCGGCCACGTCGTAGGTCCGCGCCGCTATGGCCCGCCAGGAGCGGACGGGCCGCAGCAGCCGCACGCTGGTCGACCGCCGGCGGGCGGCGGACTGGAGGAACGTCGTGGTCAGGAACCACCGGCTCTCCCTGCGCAGCCACAGGAAGAGGGGGGCGCGCCCGGGGACGTGGTTGAGGCCGGCGAGCAGGATCATCAGTCCGATGCCCGCCAGGACGGCGACGTACCACTCGGGGCGGGTGAGCAGCGCGGTGAACGCGCCCAGGACGCCCATGGGCAGGAACTGCTGCACGTCGTTGAGGAGCAGCTGCCGGTGCCGGCGCGCGGGTCTGCGGGGCCGCCAGCGCTGCCGGGCCAACAGGCGCAGCAGGTGCGTCTGGGCCTGCTCGCGCTGCGCGTTGCCGTCCGGGGTGCCGGCGGGGACGGTCGGCCAGTGCTCCCGCATCTCCGGGTCGTCGGTGGCCTCCTGGAGGGCGCGGACGAGGTTGAGGCGGGGGAAGGCGTAGGGCCGGTAGGCGGCGGACCGGCCGCCCCACTTCCTGGAGTCGCCGAGATCCCACAGCAGCCGCGTGGCCCTGGCCAGGGGGTCGACGTCCCCCGGCTGCGGCTCGGTCGGGGCGACGGCCAGGCGCGTCCCGTGGCGCTGCTGTCCCTCGCACAGCTCGTCGACGAGTGCGGTGACGCGGTCGTCGTCGGCGGGGTCCTCGGCATGCAGCACGATGACCGGCATCGGGGAGTCGCTGGTCCGGAAGTCCTGGATCAGCGACTCCAGTTGCCGCTGGACGTCGATTCCGGCCTCCGTCGACATGCCCGGGTGATCACCCGGGCAGTCCTGAGGCACTGCGAAGTCACGGCCGTGCATGGACACCCCCCGTGGTCTGAAGACACATGTGTCACAAGCGCTTTGTCAGAATATCGCCTGACAGTGACAATCGCCCCCGACGGAACGCCGCGCCGGCGGGACACGTGCGGACGCCGGAACTCCGTGGACGGGGACGCCCCGGCCGCGGGCGAGCCGTACGGCATCCGCTCGCCGTGGGTGTGTCAGCGCGGGGGTGCGGGGTGTGGGGGCTCGGGTGGGTCCGCGGCATGCGGAAGGGCCCGGACCGGCACGCCGCCAGCGGGCTGTAGCCGGCCTTCGTCCGCTCCTCGTTGACCAGCTTCAGCACCTC
>NZ_JBEYXJ010000175.1:0-10933 GCF_040645015.1 Streptomyces sp. NPDC046881
TGCCGGGCGGGCCGGGGCAGGGGCGGGTGAACCGCCTCGGCGGGGGGCTTGAGGGCGCCCCGCCGGGTAACCCGGCCGGTATGGCGAAGCTGCACGTACCCCGGCGGCACCACCGGCAGTCCACCGACGAGAACCCGGCGCCGCGGATCCCGGCGCCGGAGGAGGCCGGCCCCGCCCCGGAGGTCGAGCGGCGGGCGCCGCGGACCCCCGCGAAACTGCCCCGCCGCGCGTGGGCCGCGGCCTTCCGGGGCGCCCTGCGCGAGTTCGTGGACGACGAGCTGACCGATCGTGCGGCGGCGCTCACCTACTACGCCGTCCTGTCCCTGTTCCCCGCCCTGCTGGTGCTGGTCTCCCTGCTGGCCGTAGCCGGCAGATCGCTCACCGACCGGGTGCTGGCCGACCTGAACGGTCTCGCGCCCGGCCCCGCCCGGGACATCGTCACCCGGGCCGTGGAACAGCTGCGCGACGGCGCCGGCGTCGGCTCGGTCATGGCCCTGGCCGGCATCGTGCTCGCCGTGTGGTCCGCGTCCGGGTACGTGGCCGCGTTCATCCGCGCCGCCAACGCCGTCTACGACATGCCCGAGGGCCGCCCGGTGTGGAAGATCCTCCCGGTGCGCGTCGGCGTCACCGTCGTGCTGATGATCCTCGCCGTGGCCGGCGCGCTCATCGTGGTCTTCACCGGTGCCCTGGCCCACCGTGCCGGGCAGGCGCTAGGCCTGGGCGACACGGCGCTGACCGTCTGGGCGATCGCCAAGTGGCCGGTGCTGGTCCTGCTCGTCACCGTGATGATCGCCATCCTGTACTGGGCCACCCCGAACGCCAAGGTCAAGGGCTTCGCCTGGCTCACCCCCGGCAGCGCCCTCGCCCTGCTGATCTGGCTGGCCGCCTCCGCCGGCTTCGCGGTCTACGTCGCGAACTTCGCCTCCTACAACAGGACCTACGGCACCATGGCCGGCGTCATCGTCTTCCTGGTCTGGCTGTGGATCACGAACCTGGCCGTCCTGCTGGGCCTGGAGTTCGACGCGGAGACCCTGCGGCAGCGGGCCATCGCCGGCGGCCATCCGCCCCGCGCCGAGCCCTACACCCGGCCCCGCGACACCAGGAAGTGGGACGAGGAGGACGTACGCCGCCTGGACGAGACCTGACGCCGACGCCCTCCCGGCCCCGTCACGCCGCGTATCCGCCGTCCACCGCGAACTCCGCGCCCGTCACGTACGCCGCCTGCGGCCCCGCGAGGAACGCCACCATGGACGCCACCTCCTCGGCCGTACCGAAGCGGCCCAGGGCGGTCATCGCCGCCTGACCCGACGCGTACGGCCCGTCCACGGGATTCATGTCGGTGTCGGTCGGGCCCGGGTGCACGACGTTGGCCGTGATGCCCCGCCCGGCCAGCTCCCGCGCCAGGCCCTTGGTCAGCCCGACGACGGCCGACTTGCTCATCGCGTACAGCGTGGCCCCGGGGCCCGGCACGCGCGCCGCGATGCAACTGCCGATCGTGATGATCCGCCCGCCGGCCCCCATCAGCGCGGCGGCCGACTGGGCGGCCAGGAACACCCCGCGCACGTTCACCGCCAGGAGCCGGTCGACGTCCGCGAGGGACAGGTCCTCCAACGGCCCCATCACCCCCAGGGCCGCGTTGCCCACCAGCACGTCCAGCCCGCCCAGTTCGTCCGCCGCGCGCCGTACCGCGCCCGCCGCCTCCGCCGCGTCCGCGGAGTCGGCGCGCAGGGCCACCGCCCGCCGCCCCAGCGCCTCGATGTCCCGGACGACGGCCTCGGCCGCGTCCTTGCCGTGCACATAGGTCAGGGCCACGTCCGCGCCCTCCCGCGCCAGGCGCCGTGCCGTCGCCGCGCCGATGCCCCGGCTGCCACCGGTGACCAGTGCCGTCCTGCCCCGCAGTTCCACTCGTGAAGTCATGACTCCATCCCAGCCGACGGCACCGGCGAGCACCGGCGGGGAACGGACATCGACCTCGGCGGCCGCGGCGGGCCGCCGCGCGGTCAGCCCTGCGGGACACCGCCCGGGGTGATCAGGCCGGTCTCGTAGGCGAGGATCGTGGCCTGCACCCGGTCGCGCAGACCGAGCTTGGACAGCAGGGCGTTCACATGGCTCTTGACCGTGCCCGTGGTGACGCCGAGTTCGGCGCCGATCTCGGCGTTGGTCAGTCCGGAGGCGATCTTCAGCAGGACCTCCCGCTCCCGCTGGGTGAGCCGGCCGAGGGGACCGCCGGCCGGGGGCGGCGGCGGGGCGCTGCGGGCGAACGTGTCGATCAGCCGGCGGGTCACGGCGGGCGCCAGAATGCCGTCGCCGGCCGCCACCACCCGGATCGCGGACAGCAGCTGCTCGGGCTCGGCGTCCTTCAGCAGGAACCCGGACGCCCCGGCGCGCAGCGCCTCGTACACGTACTCGTCCAGGTCGAACGTGGTGAGCACCAGCACGCGAGGGCCGTCGGCCGGCGCGGTGACCAGCCGGGTCGCGGTGAGTCCGTCCATGCCCGGCATCCGGATGTCCATCAGGACGACGTCGGCCTCCCCGGCGGCGGCGAGCGACACCGCCGTCGCCCCGTCACCGGCCTCGGCCACCACGGTCAGATCGGGTTCGGCGTCGACGATGGCGGCGAACCCCGCCCGGACCACGGCCTGGTCGTCGACGACGATCACGCGTACGGCTACGGGGACACCTCCTGGACCGGGGCCGGAACGGCTCCGGCCGGCAACACCACCCGTAGCGTACCGGCCGGTTCGCACAGGATCCGGCCCTCGCCCGCGGCGGCCTGCACCCGCAGGCGTTCGGCGACCGGACCGACGACGGCGAGCCGCACCCCCGTCACCGTGATCCGCAGGGTGCCGCGCCACCGCCGCAGGGTCACCCGGGCCGGGCCCACGTCGCCCGCGCCCAGCGCGGCTTCGACGATCCGGTACACCGAGACCTGCACCGACGACGGCAGGTCCCGGGCGGCCTCCGGCAGGCCCCGCAGCCGTACGTCCCTGCCGCCCGAACGCAGCGCGCGGCACAGTGCCTCCAGGTCGCCGACGGCCGGCGACGGAGCGAGCCGGCCGCCGGGTTCGCCGCCGTCGTCCAGGCGGTGCAGCATCTCCCGCATCGCGGCCAGCGCCGCCCTGGCCGTGCCCGCCACCTCCGCCAGGTCGCCCCGCCGGGCCGCGCCGACGAGCGCCCGCGTGTGCGCCGGCACGGCATCGGGCAAGGTGGCCGCCAGCCGCTGCCGTTCGGCCTCCGCGGCCCGGTCCGCCTGCCACATCGAGCTGGCGAACGCGAAGTCGTCGAAGGCCAGGGCACGCAGCCGGCGGCGCCGTACGAACAGGCCGGCGCCCCACACGGCGGCGAACACCGGGGCCAGCAGGACCGACAGGACGAAGACCAGCAGGACGGTGCCGGCCGCGCCCGTCGGCTCGCCCGCGACCGAACCGTCGGCCGCGGACGCGGCCGCCACGGTGCCGGCCGCACCGAGCGTCGCCGCGGCCGGCGCCGGCCAGGTACGCCCGGGCCCCTGCCCGTACGCGGCGACCGCGTACACGGCCAGCGTCTCCACGAGCGTCCCGGCGGCGAGGAACTGCGCCACATGGGACGGCAGATGCCACCCGGCGACGGCCGCCGGACCCAGCCAGGCCGTCGCGAGAACGCCGAGGAGGACGGCCCACGGCGCACGTCTGCGCCACAGCAGGGGCAGCGCGTGCAGCACCAGCAGCCCGCAGACGACCAGCAGCGCCGGCAGCGCGGCGCGCCGGGCGGCGGCCGACCAGTCCTCCGTGAGCGCCAGGGCGCACGACACCGGCAGGGCCATCGACACCAACACCAGCGCGGGATCGGCGAGTCGCTGCTCCCGCAGGACGTCACGCCGCCAGCCGGGCTCGTCCGGCCGCCGCGGTTCGGCACCGTCGGGCAGCGTCGCGCGCACCCGCCAGCCGCCCTCCGGCGTGGGCCCGGCGGTCAGGTCGCCACCGGCTGCCGCGGCCCGCTCCCGCATCCCGGCCACGCCGCGCCCCGCGCCCAGACCCCCGGCCCCCTGCGGCGCGGTGCGCGGCGGCGCGTTCTCCACGGTCAGCCGGAGCAGGCCGTCCGCCCGCGTGACCCGTACCCGGGCGGCGGCACCGGGCGCGTACCGAAGCGCGTTGGTGAGCGCCTCGCGGACGATGCCGTGGATCGCCTCGGCCGACGGGCCCGCCAGGTCGCCGGGGAGCTGCGCGGTCACCGGACGGCCCAACCGGCCGAAGCCCGCGACGAGTTCCTCGATCCGCCCGCTCATCGGCCGGTGGTCCGGGCGGTCGGTGTCCCGCAGCAGCCCGACCAGCCGTTGCAGCGCCGTGAGGGTCTCCACGCCGGTGCGTTCCGCGAACGCCAGCGCCTCGGCGGCCAGGTCGGGCCTGCTGTCCTGGAGCCGGCGCGCGGCGTCGACGGTCACCACGACCGAGGTGAGATGATGGGCACTCACATCGTGCAGTTCCCGGGCCAGTCGCCGGCGCTCCTGGTCGGCCGCCAGCCGGCGGACGTGCTCCGCCCCGGCCAGCCGCCGGGCCGCGGTGAGCCGGCCGGCGAGCCACTGGCGCCGTGCCTCGCCGAGCCCCGCGCACAGCAGGTACACACCGAGCGCGATCACCATGTCGGACAGCAGCGCGGGCCGGGGGCCCTCCCGCACGGCCGACAGCACCCACTCGACGCCCACCACGGCCGCGACGGCCCGCACCGTCACCGGCACCGGGCAGCGCACCGCCACGGAGTACAGGGCGATCAGCGTGCCGATGCCGAGATAGCCGTCCGGCCAGGCGACCCCGCCCAGCACCAGGGAACCCAGGGTGCAGGCCAGCGCCCGCACCGGGACGGTCCGGCGCCGCCCCAGTGCGGCCGTCTCCAGGGCCAGCGCGCCCAGCACGCAGAACAGCGCCGGTCCGCCGGGTGTGCCGTCCGGGCCCACGCCGGGCCACAGCAGGACGCCCTGCCCGGCCGCCAGCAGCAGGGGCAGGAGCCAGTTGCGAATCGTCTCCATGTCGCAGACGAGCGTAGAGGCCGGCCGGGCGCCGGGCACCGGACCTGAGGGGGAGAGGCCTCTCCCACCAGGGATAGAGACGGGGACCCGTCCCCAACCCGGGGCAGAGCAACCGGTCGTGCCCCGGGCCGATGGCACACCGGGCCGGGTGGGGCAGGCTGACGGCATGACACAGCAACAGCTCCCCGGGCAACTGCCCTACCACCGCCTGGCCCGCCTCTCCCCCCGCTACCGGTGGTGGCGCCCCCTGCTCGGAACGCTGGTGGCGGCCGTGACCTATCTGGTCGCCGTGGTCCTGCTGATGCTCTGCGGCGCGGCCCTGGGGCTGTCCCTCGGCTACCGGGAGGACGCGGACGGCTGGCCGGAGTTCGGCCCGGTCTCGGGCACCGCCCTGGACCTGCTCTCGATCGCGGTGGCGATACCCGTCCTGGCGCTGACCGTGCACTGGATCGGCAGGCGCCGGCCCGGCACGGTCTCGTCCGTGACCGGCCGCCTGAGATGGCGCTGGCTGCTGCGGTGCGTGCTGACCGCCGTGCCGGTCCTGGCCCTCGCGATGGGCGCCATGTTCCTGCTGCCCGCGGACGGCGAGGCGGAGGGCACGTGGGCGGGCTGGACGGCCTTCGGCAAGGCCCTCGCCATGCTGGTGGTGCTCGTGCCGGTGCAGGCGGCCGCCGAGGAGTACGTGTTCCGGGGCTGGCTGACGCAGACCGCCGGGGCGTACCTGCGCTCGCCGTGGGCCGCCCTCCTGCCCCAGGCCGTCCTCTTCGCCGCCGCCCACGGCTGGGGCACCCCCTGGGGCTTCGCCGACCTGGTGGTGTTCGGGACGGCCGCGGGCTGGCTGACCTGGCGGACGGGCGGGCTGGAGGCGGCCATCGCCCTGCACGCGGTCAACAACCTCCTCGCCTTCGGCGCCTCGGCCGCCGTCGTGGACGGGCTGAGCAGCGACGAGACCGCGGCCGACGCGCCGTGGCAGGTGGTCGCGCTCGACGTCGTGGGCATCGCGCTGTACACGGCGGCCGTGGCCTGGTGGCTGCGCCGCCGGCGGCTGGAGCGCACCGCCCCGGCGCCCGCGCAGGCGCCGCCGGCGGTTCCCGCGACGGCGTACCCGTACGTCTACGGCGCTCCCGTCTACGGCGCCCCGGTGCCGCCGCAGTGGCCCGGTCGGCCGGCACCGGGTACGGCGGTCCCGCCCGCCTCCCGGGGCGCCCAGGCAGACGGCGCCGACGGTGGGTGAGCGGCGGCCCGGAGCCCGGATCAGGCGGTGTGCAGGGCGGTGTGCAGGGTGCGGACGGCGAGGTCGATGGCGGCCTGGGCGGCGTGGGTGCCGCGCAGGGCGTCGAGCATCACGAAGTCGTGGATGATGCCCTGGAAGCGGACCGCGGTGACCGGGACACCGGCGGCGCGGAGCTTGTTGGCGTAGGCCTCGCCCTCGTCGCGCAGCACGTCGGCCTCGCCGGTGATGACCAGTGCCGGGGGCAGGCCCGTGAGCTGGTCGGTGGTGGGTCGCGGCGGCGACCGCCCTCCACCGGGCCCGCACTCGGGACGCGCGCCCCCGGCACCCCGGGCGGGGGCTCAGGCCGCCCCGCGGTCGCCCCGGTCAGACCACGTGGGCGGCGATGGTCCGGGCGCAGGCCAGGGACTCGGTGTGGGTGGTGTCCACCTCCAGGTCGTACGTCACGCCCCGGTGGACCGGCTCGGCCTGGGCCGCCGCCATGCCCCGCGGCCGGTCCCCCCGGGCCAGCTCCCGTGCCGCGGCGACCTCGGGATCGCACCGTACGCCGACCCACAGCACGGTCAGTCCGGCCAGGGCCTTCCGCCAGCGCTGCTGGGAGGCCGGCCCGCCGAGGAAGACGTCGTCCACGACGATCCGCGCGCCCGCGCGGGCGGTCGCCGCGACGCCCTCCCGCCATGCCGCCTCCAGCGCCTGGAAGCCGGCTCCGACGTGCACCCCGCCGTCATCGGCGAACTCGATCCCGCCGTCCGCCCCGCGCAGCCTCGGCGGGAGTGCGTCCACGAGCGCGTCGATCCCGAACGCCAGCCAGGGCTCGGGCAGTACCGCCTGCAGGCACCGCACGATTCCGGACTTCCCGGCGCTGGAACCACCGTTGAGAAGGATCACCTGAGTCGTCACCGGGACACGGTACGGAGCGTTCGGGGACGGTGGATAGCGAATTCCGGCGCCGCCCGCGCTGTGGCGGATCTTCCCGGAGTCCGGGTCCGTATCCTCACCCAGGAGACGCAGAGCGGCCGGCCCGCCGCCGAACCGGCCCCGAAGACGCCGAACGTGGCCGGTCGGCCCGGTCCGCGCCGCCTCCGGCCGGACCGGCACCTGACCGGCCGCGTTCCACCCGGGCGTGCCCGCCGCCCCGCGGGTCCCGCCCGGTGCGTCGAAGCCCCACCGAATTCAGGAAGGTGACGTCATGACCGACCAGCTCACCGTGAGCGTCCTGGGCACCGGCATCATGGGCGCCGCGATGGCCCGCAACCTCCTACGGGCCGGACACACCGTCCGCGCCTGGAACCGCACCCGCGCCAAGGCCGAACCGCTCGCCGCCGACGGCGCGCACATCGCCGGCACGCCCGCCGAGGCCGTCGAGGGCGCCGACGTCGTCCTGACCATGCTCTACGACGGCCCGGCCACCCTGGAGGTCCTGCGCGAGGCCGCCCCCGCGCTGCGCTCCGGCGCCGCCTGGGTGCAGTCCACCACCGCCGGCCTCGAGGCCATCGGCGACCTGGCCGCCTTCGCCCGCGACCACGACCTGGTCTTCTTCGACGCGCCGGTGCTGGGCACCCGCCAGCCCGCCGAGGCCGGCCAGCTCCTCGTCCTCGCCGCGGGCCCGAGCGGGCACCGCTCCGCCGTGACCCCGGTGTTCGACGCGGTCGGGGCCCGTACCGTGTGGACCGGCGAGGACGGCGCGGCCGGCACCGCGACCCGGCTGAAGCTGGTCGCCAACAGCTGGGTCCTCGCGGCCACCGCCGCCACGGGTGAGGTGCTGGCTCTGGCCCGGGCGCTCGGCGTGGACCCGCAGGGTTTCTTCGACGCGATCGCGGGCGGCCCGCTGGACATGGGGTACCTGCACGCCAAGTCCAGGCTCATCCTGGACGAGCGGCTGACCCCGCCCCAGTTCGCGGTGGCCACGGCCGTCAAGGACGCCCGGCTCATCGTCCGGGCGGGTGAGACGCACGGGGTGCGGCTGGACGTGGCCGCCGCGAGCGCCGCACGCCTGGAGCGCGCCGCGGCGCAGGGCCACGCCGACGAGGACATGGCCGCCGCCTACTTCGCCAGCTTCGACCCCGGCGACCGGCCGTCGGCCTGACGGGGCCCGGCGCGGCGGCGGTCACGCCCCCGTGTCGGTGCCTTCCGCCGTCTTCGCCGCGGGTTCCTCCGCCGCCCGTCCCGGGGACTCCCCGGGCACGGTGTAGAAGACGGACGAGCCCTGCTTGGTGCGCTGGGCGCCGTTCCTGGCGACGAGGTTCTCCAGGGTGGCGCGTACGACCTTGGTCTGGACGCCGCGTTCCGGATGCGTCCGGTCCAGTGCCTCGGTGACCTCCGCGGCCGAGCGCGGTTCGTTCTGTTCCGCCAGGTGCCGGCGGACGAGTTCGACCAGCGTGGGCTGGGCGGCCTCGGAGGTCGCCTTTTTCGCCGCCGGTTTCCTCGGCACCGGTTTCTTCTCCGCCGGCTTCTTCGCCGTCGTCCTGGCCGTGGCCGACTTGGCCGTCGCGGCCTTGGCCGCCGGCTTCCCGGCTTCGGTACGCCGTGTGCCGCCGCTCTTCTTCCGAGGGGAGGGGACGACCACGCCACCGGTCGCCGCGGCGATGCCGAGCGCCTGCTGCATGTTGAGCAGGACGGCGTGGTCGTGCTGCAGGGTGGTCAACTGCTCCTGCAGCGCGGCGATCTCCGCCGTGATGCGCTCCTGCTCCTTGAGGTTGCGTTCGAGGTCGTTGGACACCTGGCTGACGTACTGAGAGGTCAGTTCGGTGACGGGCCCAGCGCTTTCCGGCATCTTTCCCTCCGCTCCTGACGGTGCGACACCTGGATGATACGGGTGGGTCAACCCGTTTTCACCGTTGGCGAGGTGGCAAACGTGCACCCGCCGGTCCGCCGGCAGCTGGCCGGCGTCGACGCGCTGCTCGAATGGCGCGGGGGAGGACATGCGTCGACCCCCACGCCCGCCTGCGCGCCGCCCGGTGGCTACGATCCCTCATCATGGCAGTGCGCGCACACCACGGCCCTTCCCGGCCGCAACGCCTCACCCGCACCGCCTGTTCGGTGGCGGCATCCCTGCTGCTCCTCGCCGGTGCCGAGGACTCGCTGGGCAGGCCACCGCCCCGCCCGGCCGGGCCACCCGCCGTCACCGCGTGCCTGACGAGGCCCGGGGACCTGATCGCCGACGTGAACAACGACGGCCGTCCGGACCGGATCACCGACCCGTCCCACCACGGCACCCTGTTGACCGTCACCTTCGCCGTGGGCTCGTCCCACGAAAGGACGGTCACCGCCCGGGGACTGGCCGACCGTCCGGGAGGCCGGCAGGAGTATGTGAGCGCCGCCGTGGCGGACTTCGACGGGGACGGGTGGAGCGACCTGGTCGTCGTGGCGGGTGAGGAACAGGGCGGCGACGACCCGGTCCCGCCCCGCGTGGCCGAGCTGAGGCTGGGCCCCTTCTCCGACACCGGCCGCAGCAGACGGACCGTCCCGCTCGACCTGGGTGCCGCGAAGGACATCGCGGTGGCCGACTTCGACCACGACCGCCGCCCCGACCTGGCGGCGTACACCTACTCGGGCGACGGCTCCTACGAGACCCAGGCCCGCCTCGGCGACGCCCGCACCGGCCTCGCCCCCGGCACCCGCGCCCACACCACGGACGCACCGGGCACCGGCTACGACCCCCCGGCCCGCCTCTCCCACGCGGGC
Source organism: Streptomyces sp. NPDC046881 (assembly GCF_040645015.1). Classification (NCBI taxonomy): domain Bacteria; kingdom Bacillati; phylum Actinomycetota; class Actinomycetes; order Kitasatosporales; family Streptomycetaceae; genus Streptomyces; species Streptomyces sp. NPDC046881. The sequence goes on from NZ_JBEYXJ010000175.1 coordinate 9,918, forward strand.
CTGACACCGTTCTACCCGGCCTGCGGCACCGGATGAAGGAACCACCCGGGACCGCCTGCCGACCCGCCCCGCAGGCGAACGCCTCACCCGAGGACGAGGGGGAGTTTCGCGTCCAGGGCGCCGAGTTCGGCCCGCTCGGTCTCGGTCGGAGACCTCCTCCCCGTGCCGACGCGCAGGACGTCCTGGTCGGACCACGCCCCCGGGAAGGAAGCCCCGGCGATCTCCTCCAGCATCGCGCGCGACCGGGCGAGGCCCTCGGCGGGCGGCTGCCCCGCGCCGGGGAGGTGCGCGATCAGGTCCAGGTGGTGCAGGGTCCACTCCAGGACGTACGCGGAAAGGTAGTCGCCCACGGTGAGCACCATGTCCTGCGTGCTCACCCGCCGTTCCGGATCGGCCAGCTCCGCCGCGCGGCCGGCGGCCGAACCGACGTCGTCCAGGTGGAACTTCAGCAGCCGCGGTTCCTCGTACGCGGCGGCCAGCCGGACGGTCAGCGCGTCCAGCGGGTCGTCACCGGCCGGCGGGGTGCCCGTGACGTTCCAGTACGTCACCGCGTTGCGGGTCGGCTCCGCCGCGGTGGGCGTCACGAGAGTGATCAGCACGTCCTGGGCGTCGATGACCAGATGGCACACCAGGTCCCGGACGAGCCAGCCCGTACAGCCCGACGGCCGCGCGAAGTCCTCGTCGGGGAGCGCCGCGACCGCGGTGCGCAAGGCCGTCCACGAGCGGGAGAAGAGATCCACCCCCGCAAACTAACAGTGCCGGCTTCTTCCTTCGACCCGATTCCCCCGACCCGGAGGGGGCGGTTCCCGTGGGTCAGTGGCGGGGGAGTGCGTGCGGATTGGCGGCGGTGCCCTCGGTGTTCAGCAGGACGACCACCGAGCCGGGCCCCAGCCCCAGCCGCTCGCGGCGTGGGGGCGCCGGCGGCGCCGCGGCGGGCGCGGGGCGCCCCCCCCGCCCCCCGGCGCCCCCCGGCCGCCCGGGCGGCCCCCCCGCCCCCCCGGGCCCCGGCCCCCCGG
>NZ_JBEYXJ010000176.1:0-10730 GCF_040645015.1 Streptomyces sp. NPDC046881
GGGCCGCCCCCCCCCCCGCCCCCCCGGCGACCGGCCAGGGCGCCTCGATGGCCCTGGAGGACGCCGTCGTCCTGGCCAAGGCGCTGCGCGACCTGCCCGGCCCCGAGGCCGCGTTCACCGCGTACGAGCGGCACCGCCGCCCGCGGGCCGAGCACAACATCACCGTCAGCGGCGGCCTTTCCCGCGGCGCCCGCACGCCGTCCGGGCCGGCACCCGTCGCGGCCCGTCCCGCCGGGCCGGACGAGCGGCTGCTGCGCCAACTGGACTGGGACACCCCGCTGTCCGCGGTCCCGCCCGAGCCGCACTGAACCACGCGCCCTGCGCGAACGCGGTCGCACCCACCGTCCCGCGCGCAGGAAAGTGCAAGAGGCGGCGCACGGGAGTCCATTGCCGGGGCGTCGCCGGGGCCGGATCGTTCCGTGCAACCGGCCCTTCGGCAACAAGGAGCACCCGCGCCTACTGCTCCTTCGGCTGCTCCCACGACGCGTCCGGCGAGTACGTCGACGTCACCGTCGATGCCGCCGCACCGGCCGCCCCGCCCGTGGACACCGGCCGCCGGTACCGCATCGCGAGCGGCGCCGGCCGGATCCTCGCCCAGGCGTCCGGCGGCTCCGCGGTCACGTCGGTGGCCCGGGCCCCCGGCTCCGCCCGCACGTCGTGGTCCTTCGCCCCGACGGGCGACGGCGCCTTCACCATCGCCGACGCGGCCTTCGCCGACCTGCGCACCACCGGCCTCGTCCTGCTCTACCCCCTCGTCTCCGGCCGGCTGCGCGCGCCGCTCTTCCGCCGCCCGCCCGGTCGAGTCCTGTGGCTGTTCGCCTTGTTGCGCACGGCTCCGCCGGGCAGCCCCGAGACGGCCGCCCGGATGGTGGCCGCCAATCGTGCCGCCCACGACCTGGCCCGGGCCGCCGGCGCCGTGGCCTATCCCGTCAACGCCCTGCCCCTGTCCGCCGCCGACTGGCGGGAGCATCACGGCACCGGCTGGCGGTCCTTCGCGGACGCCAAACGGCGCCACGATCCGCACCTGGTGCTGGGGCGCGGGCACGGTCTGCGCCTCTGAGTGAACTCCTCTCCCGTGCACACCGGTTGAAGGATCTGGTGTCGCAAGTCTTGTGGCCCGCTTGGTTCATCACTTAAATCAAAACATGAACTAAGCCGTGGGGTCGGTTTTCCCGACCCCGCCCCCGTCTGGAGCCGCAGAATGAGACTGAGATCCCTGGGTGTCGCGCTGGCCGCCACGGCCGCGCTGATCGCCCTGCCCACCGCACACCCGTCGGCCACCGCGGCCGAAACCCCCTTGTCCCAGGGGAAGACGGCCACCGCGTCGTCCGAGGAGAACAACGGCACCGCCGCCGCCCTCGCCGTGGACGGCGACACCGGGACCCGCTGGTCCTCGGCCGCGGGCGACGACCAGTGGGTCCGCGTCGACCTCGGGACCACCGCCACCGTCAACCGCGTCGTCCTCGACTGGGAGGCCGCCTACGGCAAGGACTACAAGGTCCAGATATCCGCCGACGGCACCACCTGGACCGACCTGAAGTCCGTCACCGGCTCGGACGGCGGCGTCGACACCCTCGACGTGTCCGGCCAGGGCCGCTACGTACGGATGCTCGGCGTGCACCGCGCCACCTCATGGGGCTACTCCCTCTGGGAGTTCCAGGTGTTCGGCAGCACCGACGGCGGCCAGGCGGGCTGCGGCACCGCCAACGCCGCCCAGGGCAGGACCGCCACGGCCTCCTCCACCGAGAACGCCGGCACGCCCGCCTCCGCCGCCGTCGACGGCAACGCCGCGACCCGCTGGTCCAGCCAGGCCGCCGACCCGCAGTGGCTCCAGGTCGACCTCGGCTCCGTCAAGGACCTGTGCAAGGTCGACCTGAACTGGGAGGCCGCCTACGGCAAGGACTTCCAGATCCAGGCCTCCTCCGACGGCCAGAGCTGGAACACCCTCAAGAGCGTCACCGGGGCGACCGGCGGCACGACGTCCTACGACGTCAGCGGCACCGGACGGTACGTGCGCCTCCTCGGCACCGCACGCGGCACCGGCTACGGCTACTCCCTGTGGGAGTTCGCCGTGCACACCGGCACCACCGGCGTCCCGCCCGTGCAGGGCGGCGGCGACCTCGGCCCGAACGTCATCGTCGTCGACCCCTCCACCCCGGGCCTGCAGCAGAAGTTCGACGACGTCTTCGCCAAGCAGGAGTCGGCCCAGTTCGGCTCCGGCCGCTACCAGTTCCTGCTCAAGCCGGGCACCTACAACGGCATCAACGCCCAACTCGGCTTCTACACCTCGATCTCCGGCCTCGGCCTGAACCCCGACGACACCCGGATCAACGGTGACATCACCGTCGACGCCGGCTGGTTCAACGGCAACGCCACCCAGAACTTCTGGCGTTCGGCGGAGAACCTCTCCCTCAAGCCGGTCAACGGCACCGACCGCTGGGCCGTCGCCCAGGCCGCGCCCTTCCGCCGGATGCACGTCCAGGGCGGCCTGAACCTGGCCCCCAACGGCTACGGCTGGGCCTCCGGCGGCTACATCGCGGACTCGAAGATCGACGGTACGGTGGGCCCGTACTCCCAGCAGCAGTGGTACACCCGGGACAGCTCGGTCGGCGGCTGGACCAACGGCGTGTGGAACATGACGTTCTCCGGCGTCCAGGGCGCCCCCGCCACCAACTTCGACAGCGGCCCGTACACCACCCTGGACACCACCCCGGTCTCCCGCGAGAAGCCCTTCCTGTACCTGGACGGCTCCGCCTACAAGGTGTTCGTCCCGGCCAAGCGCACCAACGCCCGGGGCGTCTCCTGGCCCGCGAACGCGGGCACGTCCCTCCCGCTCGACCAGTTCTACGTCGTCAAACCGGGCGCCACGGCCGCCACGATCAACGCGGCCCTCACCCAGGGCCTCAACCTGCTGTTCACGCCCGGTGTCTACCACCTCGACCGGACCATCGAGGTCACCCGGCCCGACACCGTCGTCCTCGGCCTCGGCCTCGCCACCCTGGTCCCGGTCAACGGCGTCGACGCGATGCACGTCGCCGACGTCGACGGCGTGCGGCTCGCCGGGTTCCTGATCGACGCGGGCCCGGTCAACTCCGACACCCTGCTGCGCATCGGCACGCCGGGAGCGAGCGCCGACCACTCCGCCGACCCGACCACCATGCAGGACGTGTTCATCCGTATCGGCGGCGCCGGACCCGGCCTCGCCACCAACTCCGTGGTGGTGAACAGCGACGACGTCGTCATCGACCACACCTGGATCTGGCGCGCCGACCACGGCAGCGGCGTCGGCTGGGACACCAACCGCGCCGACTACGGCCTGCGCGTCAACGGCGACGACGTCCTCGCCACCGGCCTGTTCGTGGAGCACTTCAACAAGTACGACGTCTACTGGAGCGGAGAACGCGGCCGGACGATCTTCTTCCAGAACGAGAAGGCCTACGACGCCCCGAACGCCGCCGCCGTCACCCACGACGGCATCACCGGCTACGCGGCCTACAAGGTCGCCGACTCCGTCACCACCCACGAGGCGTGGGGCCTGGGCAGCTACTGCAACTACACGGCCGACCCGTCGATCGTCCAGGCGCACGGCTTCCAGGTGCCCGTGGCCCCGGGGATCAGGATGCACGACCTGCTGGTGATCTCCCTGGGCGGCAAGGGCCAGTACGCGCACGTCGTCAACAGCACCGGCGCACCCACCTCGGGCACCGACACGGTCCCGTCCAAGGTGACGTCGTTCCCCTGAGGCAGCCGGTCAGCCACTGGTGAGGGTCTCGTGCGGGGCCCGCCGGTAGGTGTCCCGGTACAGGGAGGCGAAGCGGCCCGGATGGTGGAAACCCCACCGGGCCGCGATCTCCGTGACCGTGGCCCCGGTGCCGGGATCCGCGGCCACCAGCTCGTGATGGGCGTGCGCGAGCCGCACCCGGCGCAGCTGGGCGAGCGGAGTGGTGTCCAGGTGGCGGCGGAAGGCGTACTGGAGCCCGCGGACCGTCACATGGGCCGCGGCGGCGATGTCCGCGACCGTGACCGGTTGGTCCGCGTGGTCGTCGATGTAGGCGAGCGCCCGGCGCAGCACTGCCGGGTGCACGTCGGCGTCACCGGCGGGGGCCCCGTCCAGTGCCGTGTTCGGGAACGCGGCCAGCACGCTCGCCGCCAGGTGCTGGGCCGCCGTGGCCGCCACCAGCGGCTGGTCCGCCATCTCCGGGTCGGCGAGCACCGTGTCCCGCAGATGGGCGATCGTGCGGTACAGCTGCCGCGCCGACGCCGCCGAACGCGGCCGGTGCCCGGTCAGCCGTACCGGCTGCGAGCCGTCCCCGTCCCCGGCCACCTGGGCGAGCAGTGCCGGTTCCAGCATCGTGATGTTGTACCGGGCGTTGCAGATCCGGCCCGTGTACGGCAGGTCCGGCGGCGCGAACAGCACCACGTCACCGGGGCCGAAGGCGTCCTCGACGCCCTGGAAGGCGTGGTCCCGCACGGTTCCCTCGTGCACGACGCACAGACAGACCCGGCCCAGCGGGGTCACCGAGTAGTCCATCTCGAAGTCCAGCGCGAGTTCGTCGACACTCACCGAATCGATGCCGGTACGGCGGATCCGGGCGCGGCGGGAACCGGTGCTGCCGCTGCCGATCCGCATCCGGGCGTAGGCGCGGCTGAGGAAGTCCTCCGTGACATCGAGGTCGTCGCTGTCGAAGGTGAGTGTCTCCATGGGCCTCCGCTGCCCCTGATCCCCGCTTGTACGGGCTCTCTACCAGCCATTTTTCGTTTTCTGTACGGAGGCTTGCCCTGTTGTTCGCCTGGCGGCTGGCGGGGGGCGCCCGACCCGCTCAGGGTGAATCGCATGATCGGACCCGACGAGCAGACGGACCAGGAACAGGTGAAGGCACTCCAGGACGAGGTGGACCAGCTGCGCCAGGCGCTGGTGTCGCACGCCCTGGTCGACCAGGCGATCGGCGTGGTCATCACCGTGGGCGGTCTGCGGCGGGAGCAGGGCTGGGAGGCCCTGAAGCACATGTCGCAGCACACCAACGTCAAACTGCGGGAGGTGGCGCGCTGCCTGGTCGAGTGGCCGGCCCGGCGCGAGCTCCCCGAGGTCATCCGCCGGGCGCTGCCCGCCGCCGTGGAGTACGCGCGCGCCCAGTCCGGTGCCGACGCCCGCAGGAGCGAGCAGGAGGTACCGTGCGGCCGGCCGGGGTGAGCCCGGCCGCGGGCGGGCGCGGTCAGGCCGGGGCCCGGCGCAGGTCCTCCCACGCCCGGCCGCGCAGCTCGGCGTCCCGCAGGACGTCCGCCGCCGTGCAGGCCAGCGCCTCCACCACCGCCAGGAGCACCCCGCGGGCCCGCTCCGAGGCCGCGGCCTCGGCGAACTCCGGCGTGTGGTCGGAGCCGTCGGCGCCCATGATCGCGACGAAGGGGTGGATGGCGGGCACCCGGCCGCTGACGTTGCCGATGTCGGAGGAGCCCAGGTAGACCCCGGGAACGGGCGGGGTCAGGGTGATCCCGGCGCGGTCCAGATGCCCCGCGAACCGCTCGGACAGCACCGTGCTGTCCCGGAAGTGCTCGTACCGCACACTCGCGCGCTCCACGGTCACGCTCGTCCCGGTCGCCAGCGCGACGCCCTCGGCGGCCGTGCGCAGCTGCGCGGCCAGCTCGTCCAGGGCGGCCGTGGTGAGTGCGCGCAGCCCGAAGCGGCCCTCGGCGTACTCCGGGACGATGTTCGTGGCCGTACCGCCGTGGGAGACGATCCCCTGCACATGGGACCCCTCCGGCAGCCGCCGACCGAGCGCCGAGAGCACGTTGAACAGCTCGATCAGCGCCGCGAGCGCGTCGACGCCCTCCGTCGGATTCCCCGTCGGGTGCGCGGCCCGGCCCCGGAAGGCGACCCGGTACTGCTCCTGCGCGGTCAGCGGTGCCCGCACCCAGTCGTACACCCCCGGGTGGAACATCAGGGCGGCGTCCACCTCGTCGAAGACCCCGGCCTCCACCTCCAGGGCCTTGCCGCCACCGCCCTCCTCGGCCGGCGTCCCCACCGCCAGGACCGTGCCCGGGGCGCCGTCCCGGACGGCGTCCACGACCAGGGCGGCCCCGAGACCGGCCGCCGCGATCAGGTTGTGCCCGCAGGCGTGCCCGAGGCCGGGCAGGGCGTCGTACTCCAGCGGGAACGCCACCGCCGGCCGCCCCCGGCCCGAGCGGGCCGTGAACGCGGTCGGCAGGCCCGCGACCTCGCGCCGCACCTCGAAGCCGGCCCCCTCCAGTTCGCCGCTCAGCAGCGCCGCCGCCCTGTGTTCGGCGAACGCGGTCTCCGGCTCCGCGTGCAGGGCCGAGGCCACGGCCCACAGCGCGTCGGCGCGCCGGGCGGCCTCCTCCCGGATCCGCTGGTACAGGGACACGAGACCTCCTCCGGTCCGGCGGGCGTGGTGCGTGCCGGCCCGGGTTCCACCCGGACGGCCCGCCGACACCCACCGGAGTGTTTGCGGCGCCCGGCCGGTGCAACACGGTGGGTGCGGCACCGATCAGCTCAGGAGGACAGCCATGGACCACTCGCGCGTACCCGTCCTGGAGGCGTTGCAGGAGTTCCGGCGCCGGGGGGACGTGGCATACGGGCCGCCGGGGCACAAGCAGGGCCGCGGGGCCGATCCGCGCGTCGCCGAGATCGTCGGCATGGACGTCTTCCGCTCGGACGTGCTCTCCCTGAACGGCCTGGACGACCGCCGTCAGTCGCAGGGCGTGCTGCAACAGGCCGAGGAGCTGATGGCCGACGCGGTCGGCGCCGAGCACGCCTTCTTCTCCACGTGCGGCAGTTCCCTGTCCGTGAAGACCGCGATGTGTGCGGTCGCCGGGCCGGGGGAGAAGCTGCTGCTGTCCCGCAACGCGCACAAGTCGGTCATCTCGGCGGTGATCATCAACGGTGTGGAGCCGATCTGGGTCCATCCGAAGTTCGACACGGAACGGCACCTCGCCCACCCGCCGGAGCCCGACGACGTCCGGGCCCGGCTGCGCGAGCACCCGGACGCCAAGGGCATGCTGCTGATCACCCCCACCGACTGGGGAACCTGCGCCGACATCCGGGGCGTGGCCGACGCCTGTCACGCCTTCGACGTACCGCTCATCGTGGACGAGGCCTGGGGCGCCCACCTGCCCTTCCACCCCGGGCTGCCGGCCTGGGGCATGGACGCGGACGCCGACCTGGTCGTCACCAGCGTCCACAAGATGGGCGGCGCGATCGAGCAGAGCTCGGTGTTCCACCTCCAGCACGACCGGATCTCGCCCGACGTCCTCAAGCAGCGTGAGGACCTGCTCGGCACCACCAGTGCCTCCTCCCTGGTGTACGCGACCCTCGACGGGTGGCGGCGGCAGATGGTGGAGCAGGGGCACGGCCTCCTGGACGCGGCCCTGCACCGCGCCGAGCGCATCCGGGCCCGGCTGCGGGAGCTGCCGGGGCTGCGGGTGATGGGCGGCGAGATCATCGAGGAGGGCCTGGCCGCCGAGTTCGACCCGCTGAAGATCGTCGTCGACGTACGGGACCTCGGCATCAGCGGCATGCAGGCGGCCGAATGGCTGCGCGCCAACTGCCACATCGACGTGGGCGGCTCCGACACCTGCCGGATCAGCGCCTCCATCACCCACGCCGACGACGAGGAGACCGAGAAGCTGCTGCTGGAGTCGGTGCGCACGCTGGTCGAGCGGGCGGACAGAATCGAGCGGCAGCCCGCCGTGCACCTGCCCGAGCCCCACGTTCTCGAACTCGAACAGGCCGTCCTGCCCCGCGACGCCTTCTTCGGACCGGCCGAACAGGTGCCCGCCGAGCGGGCCGTGGGCCGCGTCGCCGCCGAGATGATCTGCCCCTACCCGCCGGGCGTGCCGGTCGTCGCACCCGGCGAGGTGATCACCGCGGAGGTCCTCGACTACCTGCGCAGCGGTGTCGCCCACGGCTTCCTCATCGCGGGCGCGGCGGACCCCTCACTGGAGACGCTGCGGGTCGCGGCCCGCCCGTGACCGGCCCGCTCGAACTGCGCCGGCCGGTGTCTGCGCCTAGGGTGGCGTGTGCGGGCGGCCGGGTCTCCGTCTGCCCCGGGTCAAGAAGCCGGCCTGCGGACGAACACGTCACGGCAGGGACGCCCGGCCCCGCCGGCGGTTCCCGGGTCCGGACCCGCGCGTCCGGTGGGCCTCCCGTCCCGGCAACCCGCCAGGAGACGGCCCGACTTCACCCCGACCGGAAATCACCTGTGGTTACCGGTTTCGGACGCCCCGGCCCGGGGACCTCGGTACCAGGGCCGCCGTCGACCCTTTCCTTATGGATGCACCCGATATGCCCATGGTGTCGACCGCATGCCCGGCGTGGCCACCGTGCATCGGACACCCCTCTCGCCCATGCCGGGCCCGCCCCCGTGACCCTGCGAAGGAATAGGTACTGATGAGCGAGACGAACCCCCTGAAGCGAGCGGCGGACAAGGTGGCGGACGCCCTCCACGGTGCACCCTCCGGCCCGGAGGACGGCATCCCCGGCAAGCCGGGACCCCAGTCGCCGCCGGTCGCCGAACCCACCGAACCCCGTGAGCCGCTTCCTCCCAAGCCCGACCAGACCGGCCCGGACACCGTCTCGCCCACCGGGCAGCCGACCGGCGCCGACCAGGCGCGGATGGCGCAGAGCGGCAGCTATCTGACCAACGCCCAGGGCACCCGGCTGTACGACACCGACCACTCCCTCAAGGCCGGCCCCCGCGGACCGGTCCTCCTGCAGGACCACCACCTGCGGGAGAAGGTCATGCACTTCGACCACGAGCGCATCCCCGAGCGCGTGGTCCACGCCCGCGGCGCCGGCGCGCACGGCGTGTTCCGCAGCTACGGCACCGCGGCCGACGTCACCAAGGCGGCGTTCCTCGCCGAGGACGTCGAGACACCGGTGTTCGTCCGCTTCTCCACCGTGCTCGGCTCCCGCGGCTCCTCCGACACCGTCCGCGACACCCGCGGCTTCGCGACGAAGTTCTACACCAGCGAGGGCGTCTTCGACCTCGTCGGCAACAACATCCCGGTCTTCTTCATCCAGGACGCCATCAAGTTCCCGGACGTCATCCACGCCGGCAAGCCGCACCCGGACCGGGAGATCCCGCAGGCACAGAGCGCCCACGACACCTTCTGGGACTTCGTCACCCTGCACACCGAGGCCACCCACCACACCCTGTGGAACATGTCCGACCGGGGCATCCCGCGCTCGTACCGCACGATGGAGGGCTTCGGCGTCCACACCTTCCGCCTGGTCAACGCCGAGGGCCGGACGACCCTGGTGAAGTTCCACTGGAAGCCGAAGCTGGGCGTGCACTCCCTGGTGTGGGAGGAGGCGCAGATCATCAACGGCGTCGACCCCGACTTCCACCGCCGGGACCTCGCCGACGCCATCGAGGCGGGCGCCTACCCCGAGTGGGAGTTCGGCATCCAGACCTTCCCCGACACCCCCGACCAGACCTTCGAGGGCATCGACCTGCTGGACCCGACGAACATCGTCCCCGAGGAACTGGCCCCCGTGCAGCCGATCGGGCTGCTCACCCTCAACCGCAACCCGTCGAACTTCTTCGCCGAGACCGAGCAGGTCGCCTTCCACGTCGGCCACCTCGTGCCCGGCATCGACATCACCGACGACCCGCTGCTCGCCGGCCGGCTCTTCTCCTACCTGGACACCCAGATCACCCGGCTGGGCGGCCCCAACTTCCCGCAGCTGCCCATCAACCGGCCGCACACGCCCGTCAACGACATGCTGCGCGACGGCATGCACCAGACCGCCGTGCACCGGGGCGTTGCCCCCTACCGCCCCAACTCCCTCGACGCCGGCTGCCCGTTCGCCCCGGGCGCGTCCCTCGACGGCGCGTACGTCGAGACGCCCGTGCGGGTCCCCGAGGCGACCAAGGTGCGCGAGGCACCCGAGTCGTTCGACGACCACTTCAGCCAGCCGCGCCGGTTCTGGCTCAGCATGAGCCCGCCCGAGCGCGAGCACATCATCGGCGCCTACACCTTCGAACTCGCCAAGTGCTACGAACAGGCCATCCGCGAACGGGCGTTGCAGGTGCTCGCCAACATCGACCCGGAGCTGTGCGCGGGCGTCGCCGCCGGTCTCGGTCTGCCCGCCCCCGAGCCCACGGTCCCCCTGGCCGACGTCGAGCCCAGCCCCGCCCTCTCCCAGATCGGGCACACCTGGCCCACCGACGGCCGCATCGTCGGCATCATCACCGGCCCCGACGGCGACCTCGACGGCGTACGGACCGTACGCCAGGAGATCCTGGACAGCGGCATGGTCCCGCTGATCATCGCACCGGCGGGCGGCACCCTCGGCGACGGCACGGACGCCCTGACCGTCCAGCGGACCTACGCCACCGCGCGCTCCGTGGAGTTCGACGCGCTGCTGGTCGCCGGCACCCCGGGAGTGGGGGCCGACGCCTACGGCGCCCGGGACGCCAAGGCGGGCCAGCCCAGCCTCCGGGAGGCCACGCCCGACCCGCGGGTGGGGCTGCTGCTGGCGGAGGCGTACCGGCACGGGAAGGCCATCGGCGCCGCCAAGGGCGGGGAGGTCGCGCTGGAGGCGGTCGGCATCCCGCTCGACGCGCCCGGCGTCGTCGACGGCGACACCGCCAGCACGGTGCTCCAGCAGCTCACCCGGCTGATGGGGGCCCACCGGGTCTGGGAGAGGTTCCCGTCCGCCGCTTGACCCGGAGCCCCGGGCGGGGACACCGCCCGCACGGCGTGGCGCC
>NZ_JBEYXJ010000177.1:0-10328 GCF_040645015.1 Streptomyces sp. NPDC046881
CCGCCCCCCCTCCCCCCCCACCCCCCCCCACCACCCGCCCCGGGGGGTCCCCGGCCCCCCCCCCCCCCCCACCCCCCCCCCCCCCCCCCCCCCCCGGCGGGGGGGCCCCCCCCCCCCCCCGCCGCCGAGGGGGTCGTGCGTCATCGCCGAAGCCACCTGCCCAACCTGTCCAGACGTGCCCGGTTCACGCTAGGTCGGGCCCCGGGGGCCGTCAAGGCGGGCCGGTGCGGCCGGTCAGCGGTCGAACTCCTCGTGGATCGGGGTCTTCGGCTCCTCCCGCAGGTGCTGGGCGAAGCCCGGCCTGCCGCCGCGCCGGGCCCGCTGCGCCCGTCGTGCGGCGGAGCGGCCGGAGTCCGGGTCCGCGCGGACCGAGCGGGCCACGTCCGCACGCCCGCCGTACTCCCCGACGGGCATGCCGCGCAGGGCCTCGACGACCTCCTCGGAGGCCCCCGCCTGCCGGGCGGCCGCGATCAGGCGGTCCTTGTCGGCCGGGTAGGTCACGTCCTTCAGCGCGCCCAGCACCTCGGGGACGCTCGGGTGTGCCGTGCTCATTCCACTTCCTTACGCGTCGTCCTCGGCGGCGTCGCCGTCCGCCTCCTCGTCGGCGGGGTCGGTGCCTTCCGCCTGGGGACGGGGTGGTGCGGGGCGGCTGCTGCTCCTCGGGGGCGGCCTCCTCCGGTTCGCCCTCGGCCTGGGAGGGGGTGTTCTCGGTCATCGGAGCCTCTCGGGTCGTCTCGCGCGCGTCGCGCGCCTCGTGTCCGATGCCCCGAGTACCCGTGCGTCCCGGGACCCACCACGGGGCGGAATTCCTGAATCCGCTTCCGCGGGAGGGGTACCTGACCAGTCCGGCGCAGCATGCGGCGCCGGCCCGATGATCCTGAACCAACTCACCGCCTGGAGGAGCCATGGCGGGTATCACCCCACCTGATCTGCAGAAAGCCCTGTCCGGCGCGGAGTACCCGGCCAGTTCCGATCAGCTTCGGAAGGTCGCCGAGAAGAACCACGCGCCCAAGGAGGTCACCGAGCGGATCTCCCACCTCGGGAAGAAGGAGTTCCAGAACCCCGCCGAGGTCAGCAAGGCCGTCTTCCGGAACGAGTGACGGCGACCGGACACGGGTGTGCGGCGGCCGGGCCTTCGGGCTTCGGTCGCCGCACCACGCAGGGACCCCCCGGCAGCCCTCCTGCCCGACGATTGGTGACATCCCTCACAGCCGAGTCGGCGACTAAGCGGGACCGATAGTAGATGCCACTCCGGTGACATATGAGATTTGTCCGTCTTGCCGTGGACGCGAGCCGCGCTCCGCGGTACGGCACACCCACCACCCGGCACCGGACCCCATCCTTCGGCACGAGCGCGTTTATGACGGCCCACCAGCTTTGCGCAAACATCGCGGTCGCGAAGTCGGCATCTCCCGGCACGTCTGACAAGGGGCGTGCGACTCTACTAAGCGAGATAGTAAAACGCCTCTTTGACGCCTGCTGTGCACCCATCCCGACAATGAGCGCTCGGCGATCACCGAGTGAGGTTGACGTATGGGCCAGCACCGCAAAACGAAGCACTACCGGCGAATAGTCATCGCTGTCGCCGCCGTCGGAGCCGTGGGCGTGCCGTCCGTCGCCCTGGCCTGCACCGAGTGGCCGTACGGCCCGGACGGCCAGGCGCAGACCGTCGCGACGACCGCACCCGCGGCGCAGTGGCAGTCCGCGCCGGGGCATTACCCGAGCAACGCCGAGGCCACCGGCGCGCCCCTGGCCACCGTGCCGCCCGCGCCCTCGGCCACGGCATCACCGACCGGCCGGCCGAGTGTCCGCGTGACCGTGCGTCCGCACGCGAAGCACGTGAAGAAGCACGCGAAGAAGCACGTGAAGCACGCGAAGAAGAAGGTCACGGTCCACAGGTCCTGGCAGACCACGGCACCCGGCACCCCCACGGCACCCGGCACCCCCACGGCGCCCGGCACCCCCCGGGCCACCGCTTCCGCGTCCGCGGCCCCCGCCGCGCCGAGCACCCCGAAGCCGTCGGCCACCGCGTCCGGGGTCACCGCCGAGATCCTGCGGCTGGTGAACGCCGAGCGGGGCAAGGCCGGTTGCCAGGCGCTGACCCTGAACCCGGTGCTGACCAAGGCCGCGCAGGCGCACAGCGCGGACATGGCGGCCCACCAGAACATGTCGCACACCGGATCCGACGGCTCCTCCCCCGGTGACCGCATCACGCGCGCCGGCTACTCCTGGAGCAGCTACGGCGAGAACGTCGCCTACGGGTACGGCACGGCCGAGCAGGTCATGGCGGGCTGGATGTCCAGCCCGGGCCACCGGGCCAACATCCTGAACTGCGGCTTCAAGGAGATCGGTGTCGGTCTCGCCCAGCCCGGCAGCTACTGGACCCAGGACTTCGGCACGGCCCGCTGAGCGGCGGCGGCCGGCGCCTCGGCCCGGCCGCCGGGACCCGCCGGTTCGGGCAGGGCGCGGAACAGCAGCCAGCTGAGCGCCGGCATCAGGACCAGCGGGGCCAGGGCGGTCCGCAGGGACGTCGCGTCGGCCACCCGGCCGATGAGCGGGCTCGCCAGTCCGCCGACGCTGACGGTCAGGCCGAGGGTGACGCCGCCGGCGGTGCCGACCCGGGTGGGCAGGTAGTCCTGGCCCAGGGTGACCTGGAGGGAGAAGGGCACGTACAGCCCGGCGGAGGTCAGGGCCACGCACAGGTACAGGGCGGGGCCCGGGACGAACACGACGCCGGCGACCGCCGCGACCGACAGCAGGTACGACCAGCGGCACACCGTCACCCGCTCCCAGCGCCCGGCGAGCCGGCCGCCGAGCACGGAACCGACCGCACCGCCCAGGTAGAGCACGAACAGCGCTGCCGTACCGGCCGCCGTACCGCCGCCCACGCGCTGCGCCGCGTACAGGGACAGGAAGCTGCTCAGGCCGGTGAAGACGACCGAGCGGCACACCACGGCCAGGGACAGCTTCAGGAAGGACGCCCGGTCGTCGGTGCCGGTTGCCGGAGCCGTGCCGGTGAGGTGCCGCCGCCGCTCCGGTGCGCGCAGCACGGTCAGGTTCAGGGCCGCGCCGACGAGCGCCGGCAGCACCAGCAGCGGGGTCCAGCGCAGCCCGCCGGTGCCCACGACGGCCGTGACCAGCAGCGGGGCCAGGGCGAAGCCGGCATTGCCGCCCAGCGAGAACCAGCCCATGGCGCTGTGGCTGCCCTCGCCGGCCAGCCGGGCGACCCGGGCGGACTCGGGATGGTAGGCGGCCACGCCGGCCCCGGACACCGCCACGCACAGCAGTGTCAGCGCGTACGAGTCGCCGGTGCCGCTCAGCGCGATGCCCAGGCCGGCCAGGAGCGTGCTGGCCGGCAGCAGCCAGGGCACGGGCCGGCGGTCGGTGAGCGCGCCGAACAGCGGTTGCGCCACCGAGGACAGCAGGGAGGCGGCCAGGACGACGCCCGAGGCGGCGGCGTAGCCGTAGGCGCGCTCGGCGACGAGGAACGGGATCAGGGACGCCACGGCTCCCTGGTAGACGTCGACGCAGGCGTGCCCGACGGACAGCAGGGTGATCGATGCTTTGCTTCGCACCCGGTCATGCTCCGGCCCCGCCGGGCTGTCGCGCTTTCGATAATCTGTCAGGTGATGACGGAGATCCGCCATGACCCGGTGGCCCCCACCCGCACCCAGTGGCTCGCGTCCGGCGCGGCGATAACCCCCCACCGGCACGACGACCACCAGATCGCCTACGCGGGCCGGGGCGTGCTGACCGTGACCACCGACGCGGGTTCCTGGGTCGCCCCGGCCACCCGTGCCCTGTGGGTGCCGGCCGGCACCGTGCACGCCCACCGGGCGCACGGCGCGCTCGAACTGCACCTGGTGGGACTGCCCGCGAGCGAGAACCCGCTCGGCCTGGCCACGCCGACCGTGCTCGCCGTCGGTCCGCTGCTGCGCGAACTGATCGTCGCCCACACCCGCGGCCCCCAGGACGGCAGCCCCGAACGGGCGCGGCTGCGCGCGGTGTTGCTGGACCAGCTGCGCGCCTCGCCCCAGCAGCCGCTGCACCTGCCGACGCCCGGCTCGCCGGTGCTGCGGGCGCTGTGCGACATCCTGCGCGCCGATCCCGCCGACGGCCGCACGCTGGCGGAGCTGGGCCGTCAGGTCGGGGCGAGCGACCGTACCCTGTCCCGGCTGTTCCGCCGGGACCTCGGGATGACGTTCCCGCAGTGGCGCACCCAGCTGCGGCTGCACCACGCGCTGGTCCTGCTGGCCGAGGGGACGCCGGTGACCACGGTGGCGCACCGCTGCGGCTGGTCCTCGGCCAGCGCGTTCATCGACGTCTTCCGCCGCGCCTTCGGGCACACGCCGGGCAGCGGCTCATAGCTTGGCGCCGAAGGCCTGGGTCCACCACGGGCCGCCGGAGCCGTCGTGGACGCCCACGCCGATGTTCTTGAACGAGCAGTTGAGGATGTTCGCGCGGTGGCCCGGGCTGTTCATCCAGGAGTCCATCACGGCCTGCGGGGTCTGCTGGCCCCTGGCGATGTTCTCGCCGTAGGTGGACCAGCGGTAGTCGGCCGCGGTGATGCGCTCGCCGGGGCCCGCGCCGTCCGGGTTGGTGTGGTCGAAGAAGTTGCGCGCTGCCATGTCGTCGGAGTGGCCCTGGGCGGCCTTGTCGAGTTGCGGGTCCTCGGTGACCGGGCCGCACCCGGCGGTCGCCCGCTCCTTGTTCACCAGCGCGACCACCTGCGCCACGGTGCCCGCGGGCGCCGGCTGGGCCTGCGGGGTCCGGGAGGCGGGCGGGGGCGTGGGCGCGGCCGGCGCGGCCTTCGGCGTGCTGGTCCTCCGCTGGGGCCGGGGGCTCTTGGAGGGGCTCGGCTTCCTGGTGTGCGACGGGGACGGCGACGCGGACGGCGAGGGCGACGCCGAGGTGGCGGCGGCGCTGGGCTCCGCGAGGTCCACGGCGGGAGCGCCGGCGGTCCGCACGGCGGTCGCCTCGCCGGTCCGCGGTCGTCCGGAGTCGGTGCCGAAGTACCAGAGGCCGCCGCCCGCCACACAGGCCGCCACGACGGCACCGCCGACCGCCCGGCGCCGTACCCGCCGCCGTCGCCGCGCCTCACCGCGGCCGGTCGCACGACGGCGGGAGGCGCGGAGCCCGACCGGGTCGCCGGAGCCGTGGTCCGCTCCGGCAGCCTCCCGATCGGAGACGACGGCACCCCGGTCGGCGCCGGGGGCGCCCGGCCCGGATCCGAAGGCTTGCCCGGCCGGTCCGCCGGTACCGGCGTCCGCGGCCGGGTGGGCGGCTTCGGCGTGGGCCGGCACGGGTGCGGCGGAACCGGTCGCGGTCATGCCGGTCACGGCGGACCGGGTCGTCGCGAGCAGCGCCGACGACACCGCGACCAGGGCCAGCCCGGCCAGCAGGCCCTCGGCGGGCAGCAGGCCGCTCCACAGGCCGCCGCAGCGCGCGCACTCGCGGGCGTGCCGGGCTATTCGCTTGCGCCACAGGGCGGAGGGCAGGCCGTCCCAGGCGGCCAGCACCCCCTGCAGCTCCGTGCAGGCGGGCCGGGTGTCGAGCGCCCGCACCACCACCCGGGCCGCCTCCAGCCGCGCCTTCATCCGCTGCACCCGTACCGCGGTGTGCTGCGGCGACACCCCGAGGGCCGCGGCGACCTCGGGCCGGGTCAGCTCGCCGGCGCACTCCAGCCACCACAGCGACAGCACCTCGCGGTCGTCCGGCTCCAGCCAGCGGGTGGCGCGCGCGGTCTCCTGGCGCTGGCCGGACAGCTGGAGGCGGACGATGGTCAGGTCCACGAAGTCGGCGCCGGGATCGGCGACGTCGGCGGTCTCCTCCACGGCGTCCGGGGCGAGCCGCCGGTCCTGCCAGTGGGCCCGGACCCGGTTCATGGCGATGGCCACGAGCCAGGAGCGGAAGCTCTCGGGGCTGCGCAGGTCGCCGAGCGAGCCGAGGGCCCGGAGCATGGTCTCCTGGACCACGTCGTCGACGTCGACGGAACCGTTCAGGGCGCGGCCCACGATGTTGTAGACCAGCGGCAGCCAGGCGCTGACCAAGGCGTCCTGGGCCGCCGGGTCCCCCGCTCGGGCGGCGGTCACCAGTGCCGCCGTGTCCACCGTGTGCTGTGTCCTCATCAGAACTTCCCTGTCCTCGACGCCGAACGATGCTGTCCGTTACCTGGGAGACCGCCGGGTGCGGTGCCGATAACAGTTCTTCGGAAAATCGTTCGACGGGAGACTCACAGCAGTGGGGCGGGGGCCGCAAGGAACAAGGTCACATCCCGGCGGATCCCGGCCGGTCCTCCTGACCCCGGCTCAGCTCGTTGGCGCGGTCCACCTCGGCCATGTGTTCCTCGGCCCAGTCCCGGACGGCGGCCAGGACGGTGTCGAGCGACCGGCCGAGCGGGGTGAGCCGGTAGTGCACGCCGGGCGGTACGGAGGGCTCCACCCGGCGGGCCACCAGTCCGTCCCGGACGAGGCTCCGCAGGGTCACGGACAGCATCTTGTGGGAGACGCCGGGCATCCGGCGCAGCAGCTCGGCGAAGCGCACCTCGTGCGGGTCCGCCTCCGCGAGCACCTTCACCGCCATCGACGTCCACTTCGTGCCGATCCGGTCCAGCAGCCGGCGTGTCGGGCACGCGGGGTCGAACAGGTCGCCGCGCACGGCGGGGTCGTCCTTGGCCTGGGAGGTCACCCGAAGCTCACCAACTCACGGGAAAGTGCGGTCTGGTGACGCGCAGACTAGTTACCTAGCGTTCCCTTGTCACCATCGGTTACCCAAGGGATCGCTCATGACCGTCCTCTCCGTCCCCGGCGTGCGGCTGCGCCGGGTCACCGTCAACGGCGTCGGGCTCAACGTCGCCACGGCCGGCCGCGGGCCGGCCGTCCTGCTGCTGCACGGCTTCCCGCACACCTGGCGGCTGTGGACCGAGGTCATCGGCCCGCTGGCCCGCCGTCACCGGGTGATCGCCCCGGACCTGCGGGGCTTCGGCGACAGCGACCGGCCGGCCGGCGGGTACGACGCCGGGACGCTCGCCGCCGACGCCGAGGCCCTGCTGGAGGCGCTCGACGCCGGCCCGGCCGCCGTGGTCGGCATCGACCTCGGCGCCCCGCCCGCGTTCCTGCTGGCCGTGCGGCGGCCCGGGCGGGTACGGCGGCTGGTGCTGATGGAGTCGCTGCTGGGCGACCTCCCGGGCGCCGAGGAGTTCCTGGCGGGCGGGCCGCCCTGGTGGTTCGGCTTCCACGCCGAACCCGGCCTCGCGGAGACCGTGCTCGCGGGACAGGAGGGCGCGTACGTCGGCTGGTTCCTGGAGCGCGGTACCCTCGGCCGGGGCGTACGGCCCGACGTGCGGGCGGAGTTCGTCCGCGCCTACCGCGGGAGCGAGGCGCTGCGGGCCGCGTTCGGGCCGTACCGGGCCCTGCCGGTCACCGTCCGCCAGATCCGGGAGGCGGTGGCCGGCGCCCGCCTCACCGTGCCCGCGCTCACGATCGGCGCCCACCCGGCCGGCCGCGCACTGGAACGCCAACTGCGCCCGTACGCCGACCGGTTGACCGGCCGGTTGATCCCGGACTGTGGCCACATCGTCCCGCTGGACCGCCCGGAGGCGCTGCTGGAGCTCCTGGAACCGTTCCTCGCCGGGGACCGGGACTGACCCCGCGTCCCCGGCGCGGAAGGGTCAGGCGGGCTTCACCTTCGACACCGCCGTCGCGGTGACCTTGTCGTCGCACTCGGCGAGCCAGCCGTCGTCCAGGGCGACCTGGTGCTTGCCCGCCTTCGGCAGGCCGATCACCATGGTCGGGAACACGGACGGGGTCGCGCCGGAGACGCAGTAACCGTCCGCCTCGCCCTGCACCTGGACGAAGGTCAGCTTCAGCCACGCCTTGCCGCCCGGTGCGAGGCGCACGGTGGACGCTTTGCCCTTGGGGGTCACCTTCAGCGGGACGGACCGCTGCGGCGAGCCGTTGCCCGCCCCGGCCACCGTCGGGTGCCCGCGCAGCACGCACGCCGCCGAGGAGACGTTCTTGAACTGGACGACCGCGGCCCCGGTGCCCGTGCCCCGCGGCCGGACGGCGGACTGGTACGCCGACACCTTCAGCGCCTTGGCCGCGCAGGCCGGCGTGGCACGGGAGGTGGTGTGGGCGACCAGGGAGACGTGGACGGGCGCGGCGGCCTCGGCCGACCCGGCAGTCGCCGCGGCCGCCACGGTGGCGGCGGGGGCCTTCGGCGCCGGGGCCGTACCCGTTGCCGTGCCGCTCGCCGGCTGGAAGGCCGTCAGCGACAGGGTGGCGCCGACGGCGGCCAGGGCCGCCACGGTGACGCGGCTGGTGTGTCGGTGGTGCATGGGATCCCCCGGTTGTCCGTGGTGTGTGGTCGGAGCGACCGGCAGGGCGCCGGTGCTCACCGGCTCAGAGGGGGTGCCGGGGCCCCGGGTTCCCCGGCCCGGCCGTTGTGACACGCCGGTGACAATCCAGGGCCGGAGGTGCACGGAAGGCCGCGCGGTGGCCACCGGGCGGCGTGGCGCGCCCGGGGCCGGCGTGGTCCGCGGCGAGGATGGCGTCCACGGCAAGGATGGCGCTCGGTACGGAGCCGACCGGGAGGCGGGTGTGCGGGTATGACGGTGAACCGTGTCGGCCTGGTCGTGCACGGCGGGCGCGCCGAGGCGGTGGCCGCCGCGCGGACCGTGCGCGCGTGGTGCGCCGAGCACGCGGTGGGGTGCCGGGACATCGACGTCTGGCAGGAGGGCGCCCGGCACAGCGCTCGCGAGGAGGTCGACAGCGCGGGCGACCCGGATCTCATCGTCACGCTGGGCGGCGACGGCACGTTCCTGCGCGGGGCCCGGCTGGCGGCGGAGAACGACGCCCTGGTGCTCGGCGTGGACCTCGGCCGGGTCGGCTTCCTCACGGAGGTGCCCGCCACGGAGGTGCGGGACGCGCTGGACGCCGTACGGGAGGAACGGATCGGTGTCGAACGCCGGATGCTGCTCACCCTGCGGGCGTCGTGCCGGCTGGAGGTGCCCCCGCACATGGAGGCCCTGCTGCGGTACGGCCGCGGGCCGATGCTGCCCCCGCCGCGGGTGCGCACGGAGTGCGAGGCGGGCGGCGACTGGGGGGTCGCCCTGAACGTCACCGCGCTGAACGACGTGGTCCTGGAGAAGCTGGCCCGGGACCGGCAGGTGTCGGTCGGGGTCTATCTGGCGGGCCGGCTGCTGGCCTACTACTCGGCCGACGCGCTGCTGGTGGCCACGCCCACGGGCTCGACGGCGTACAGCTTCGCCGCGGGCGGTCCGGTGGTCTCGCCCCGCGCGGAGGCCCTGGTGTTCACGCCGGTCGCCCCGCACATGGTGTTCAACCGCGCGGTGGTGGCCGCGCCGGACGAGCCCATCGCACTGCGCGTGCTGGAACGGTCGGGGCAGGCCGCGGTCAGCATCGACGGGCAGCTGCGCGGAGTGCTGAGCCCCGGCGACTGGATCGGCGTGTACGCCGCGCCGCGCCGGCTGAAGGCGGTACGGCTCGGCCCGACGGACTTCTACGGCCGGCTGCGCGAACGCATGCACCTCACCGACGCTCCGGCCGCGCTGGCCGACGGGGAGGCCCCTCCGCTGTGGCCGGTGACCACGCCGCCGCCGGGCGACCTCGCCCACCTGGCCCTGCCCCCGGCGCCCGGAGAGACTCCCCCGCTGCCCTGACACACCCGGATGGCCGTTCGGAGCACGGGGCGCTGCGACACGGTGCGTGTGCCGTGTGGTCGTATATTCCGTAGCGTAGGCGTGGGCAAGCCCCACCGGATTAAGGAGATTTTTGATGTCGACCGTCGAGCTGAACACCAACTTCGGCCGGATCGTGGTGGAACTCAACGACGCCGAGGCGCCGAAGACCGTCGAGAACTTCCTGTCGTACGTGCGCAGCGGCCACTACGACGGCACGATTTTCCACCGGGTAATTAACGGCTTTATGATCCAGGGCGGCGGTTTCACCCCGGACATGTCCCAGAAGCCCACCCAGGCGCCGATCCAGAATGAGGCCGACAACGGGCTGAAGAACAACAACTACACCCTGGCGATGGCGCGGACGAACGACCCGCACTCCGCGACGGCGCAGTTCTTCATCAACGTTTCGGACAACGCCTTCCTCAATTACTCGGCGAAGACCCCGACCGGCTGGGGCTACGCCGTGTTCGGCAAGGTCACCGAGGGCCAGGACGTCGTCGACTCCATCAAGGGCGTCAAGACGGGCAGCCGGGGCGGCCACCAGGACGTCCCGACGGAGCCCGTGGTCATCGAGTCCGCCAAGGTTCTCGGCTGACGCACACCGCCGGGGCGGCACCGGTCGACCGGG
>NZ_JBEYXJ010000178.1:0-10200 GCF_040645015.1 Streptomyces sp. NPDC046881
CTCGTAGTGTTCCAGGTCCGACACGTACCGCGCCCCGGGGCGCCGGGCGCGCAGCGGGGGCTCCAGCCCGCCCCCCCACGGACACACGAAGGGGGCGGAGTCCCGCTCCGCCCCCGTTCGCATTCCGTACGCGGGCCGCTCAGTTACCGCTGCGCGGTCCCGGCAGCAGCCCCACCGCGCCGGCCGCGGCCCGGCGGCTCTGCAGCGGCACCCCGCCGTCCCGGTGCTCGTGCAGCAGGGCCGGTGGCGGGCCCACCGGTCCGGTGCCGGACAGGCCCGCGGGCGCGCCCTGCTGGCCGGACGGCGGCATCGCCTCCGCCTCACCCGGCTTGTCGCCCTGCGGGCGACGGGCCCGGTAGGCGGCCCGGTAGGCGGCCGGGGACGAGCCGAGCTGGCGGCGGAAGTGCCCGCGCAGCGCGACAGGTGAACGGAAGCCGCACCGCCCCGCCACCTCGTCCACGGAATAGTCCGACGTCTCCAGCAGCCGCTGCGCCTGGAGCACCCGCTGCGTGATCAGCCACTGCAGCGGAGCGCTCCCGGTGAGCGAGCGGAACCGGCGGTCGAACGTACGGCGGCTCATGTAGGCGCGTGCCGCCAGGGTCTCCACGTCGAACTGCTCGTGGAGGTGTTCCAGCGCCCAGGCGACGACCTCGGCGAGCGGGTCGGCGCCGATCTCCTCCGGTAAAGAGCGGTCGAGGTAGCGCTCCTGACCGCCCGACCGGCGCGGCGGGACCACCAGGCGCCGGGCGAGCGCGCCGGCCGCCTCGTTGCCGTGGTCCGTCCGCACGATGTGGAGACAGAGATCGATTCCGGCCGCCGTACCCGCGCTCGTCAGCACGTCGCCGTCGTCGACGAACAGCTCACGCGGATCGACGTGCACCGACGGATAGCGCTTGGCCAGCGTCGGTGCGTACATCCAGTGCGTGGTCGCCGGGCGGCCGTCCAGCAGTCCGGCCGCGGCGAGCACGAACGCGCCCGTGCACAGCCCGACGATGCGGGCGCCTTCCTCGTGTGCCCGGCGCAGCGCGTCGAGTGCCTCCTCCGGTGGCGGTGAGGTGATCGAACGCCAGGCCGGTACGACGACCGTCCCGGCGCGTGAGATCGCCTCCAGCCCATGCGGTGCGGTGAGTTCCAGGCCCCCTGTGGTCCGCAGCGGGCCTTCCTCGCCGGCACACACCAACAGGCGGTAGCGCGGCACGCCGGCGTCCTGGCGGTCGATCCCGAACACCGACAGCGGAATGGAACTCTCGAAAATGGGGCCGCCGCTGAACAGCAGCACCGCGACGATCTCCTTGCGGCGTCGCCCGGACAGTTTCCGGGCTGCGGCGTCCGGCGAGGCAGTGGAGTCGTGGCTCATACTGCTAAGCCCCCCTCGGTGGTCGCGGCTCCTCGGTTGTGTCGCTCCTGCACGTTTCCCCTCGGTCCTGCACGAGTCCCCCGCCGTAAGACAGTCAAGATCGAATCTACTGGCTCCCGCGATCGGGCGGTGACCAGTTCCTCACGCGGCACATTGTCGACATGACAACTTGGCGTGAAGCATTCGATCACGAAGCGTTGCACTCGTGAGGCGTGCAGGGAAGTGCGCCTTGTCGCAGTGGCCAAACCGCGTAGGGTGCGCAGCGGCCCGTAGACCCTTTCCGTGCAGGTGGAACGGGGGTTGGAGGGTGGTTCGGACCCCTCCTGGCCGATATCCAGAAGTTGGCTGAAAAGCAGCGTTCGGAGGCACGGAAACAGGTCAGTCGACCGGTGTCTGCTCCCGGGTGTGACGTCCGCCTCTTTGCGCCGCGCAACGCCGGGCCCCCCGCTCGGAGCGGCGCAGCAGCACCCGGCAGACGGCCGTGACCGCGGCGAGGCCCAGCGCGGCGCCCGTGGCGCCGGCCAGCGAGGTGCCGTACCAGACCAGCACCACGGGCACGAGCACGCAGCTGAAGGCCGCCCAGCGGATCACATCGCTCGCGGTGTCGGGCGCGGGGCGCGGCTCGCTGCTGGGTCGGCGTCCGGGCATCTCGTACTCCCTGTGGCGGTGGCTCACCCCGATTCAACGCCCGTCCGACCGGTCGGTCACCGCAGGCGCAGCTGTGAACGCTGTGCAAACCGCCTGTACGGGGCAGCAACCGTTGCGTTACGGGCGCGGCTCGTGCATGCTCCGGTGAACCCCTACGGACGTCGGGGGGCCGCTCACGGAGCGTGCGCGGGATCTGGGCTCAGGAGGCGTGCCGCCGTACCCTTGAGGG
Organism: Streptomyces sp. NPDC046881; assembly: GCF_040645015.1. NCBI lineage: Bacteria > Bacillati > Actinomycetota > Actinomycetes > Kitasatosporales > Streptomycetaceae > Streptomyces > Streptomyces sp. NPDC046881. Next base: position 2,235 of record NZ_JBEYXJ010000178.1, read on the forward strand.
TATGGGCTTGGGAAGACGTTTCCCGGACACAGCTCCGCCGCACACTGTCATCCCTCCCATAAAGGATCACTACGCCGAGACAGCCATGGCCGGTCACGAATTCTTCGAACCCGCGGACCGCAAGCGGCCGGTCGCCGATCCCACGGCGGCCGATCCCCTGGCGGCGGAAGAGTCACGCCCTTCCTGCGACCCCGCCTTCCGGCACGGAGTCGTCGTCGGCTTCGACGGCTCCACCTCCAGCGAGCGCGCCCTCGCCTACGCGATCGGCATGGCCCACCGTTCCCACTCCGGTCTGATCATCGTGCACGTCGCGAACCGGCTGCCCACCACCGTGTGGGCCGGCTGCGAGCCGCCCGTCTTCGTGGACGTGCCGGACCACCGCACGGAGGTCCTGGGGCTGGAGCTGGCGTGTGCGGACTATCTGGCCGAGGTGCCGTGGATCCTGGTCGAGCGGGGCGGTGACATCTGTCACGAGCTGGAAGAGGTCGGGCGGGAGTACGAGGCCGACGCGATCGTCGTCGGCTCCACGCACGGCATCGTCGGCCGGATCTTCGGCTCCGTCGCGGGACGGCTCGCCAAGCGGGCGCAGCGGCCCGTGATCGTCATTCCCTGAGCCTCCCGTCTCCCCTCCAACTCCCTTGAGGCGGCTGGGTGTCGCTTGGTGCAGCGCAAAACTACTCGCGCGTAGAGGTGGTTTGTGCCTTTGTGAAGGGCATATAGCGCTCACCGCACGACTGCACCTGCACGAAGGGAGCCCGCCGTGGACAACGACGTCTCTGCGGGAAGCGGAAGCACCACCGTGGCCGGCCGACTCGCCCTGGGCACCACCCTGTTGGCGTTCGGGCTCGGCACCACCGGTGTCATCGACGGCGTGGCCGCGTCCGACGCCGTGTCAGTGGCCCACTACGTGGGCGGAGTCGCCCTGTTCCTCATCGGCCTGCTGGCCCTCCGGGACCGTGACAGCGCCTCCGGTACGGGCTTCGCGGCCCTCGGCGCGCTGTGGTTCACCTGGGCGGTCGCCGGACACTCGTCCGCCAACGCGGCCGGGCTCTTCCTGCTCCTGTTCGCCCTCGTGGCGCTCACGCTGACCCTCGCCGGCGGCGACGGTCTCGGCCAGGTCGTGCACGGCCTGCTGTTCCTGGCGATGCTCGTGCTCGCCGTGGCGCAGTTCGCGGACAGCTCGGCCCTCACCAAGGCCGGCGGCTGGGTGGCCGCCGTCTCGGGCGCGGCGGCCTGGTACGCGGCGACGGCCGCGCCGGCCCACTGGCCGACGGCCCTTCCGGGGCGTGCTGCGGGCCGGGGGGTGACGGCCGCCGGCTGATGAGCAGCAGCACGGGAAGGACCCCCGCGTGTTTGGTGGCCACGCGGGGGTCCGTTCTGTCGCTGTCTCCGCGTCTTACTCCACCGTCACCGACTTGGCGAGGTTCCGCGGCTTGTCGATGTCGCGGCCCAGGGCCTTCGCCGTGTGGTAGGCGAGGAGCTGGAGGGGGATGCCCATCAGGATGGGGTCCAGTTCGTCCTCGTTCTTCGGGACGAGGATCGTCTGGTCCGCCTTCTCCTGGTGCTGGTGGGCCACGGCGAGGATCTTGCCGCTGCGGGCCTTGATCTCCTCCAGGGCCGCGCGGTTCTTCTCCAGCAGGTCGTCGTCGGGGACGATCGCGACCGTGGGGAGGGCCGGCTCGATGAGGGCCAGCGGGCCGTGCTTCAGCTCGGAGGCGGGGTAGGCCTCGGCGTGGATGTAGGAGACCTCCTTGAGCTTCAGGGAGGCCTCGCGGGCCACCGGGTAGCCCCGGACGCGGCCGATGAAGAGCATCGAGCGGGCGTCGGCGTAGCTCTCCGCCAGCTGCTTGATGTCCTCTTCCTGCTTGAGGATCTCGGTGATCTGCTCGGGCAGCTTGCGCAGGCCCTCGATGATCCGCTTGCCGTCGCGGACCGAGAGGTCGCGGGTGCGGCCCAGGTGCAGGGCGAGCAGCGCGAAGGCGACCGTGGTGTTGGTGAAGCACTTGGTGGAGACGACGCAGACCTCGGGGCCGGCGTGCACGTAGACGCCGCCGTCGGCCTCGCGGGCGATCGCGGAGCCCACCACGTTGACCACGCCGAGGACCCGGGCGCCCTTGCGCTTGAGCTCCTGGACGGCGGCCAGCACGTCGTAGGTCTCACCGGACTGGGAGACCGCGATGTACAGGGTGTCGGGGTCGACCACCGGGTTGCGGTAGCGGAACTCGGAGGCCGGCTCGGCGTCGGCGGGGATGCGGGCCAGCTCCTCGATCATCTGGGCGCCGATCATGCCCGCGTGGTACGAGGTGCCGCAGCCGAGGATCTTCACGCGGCGGATCTGCCGGGCCTCGCGGGCGTCCAGGTTGAGGCCGCCGAGGTGCACGGTGGAGAACCGGTCGTCGATGCGGCCGCGCAGCACGCGGTCCACGGCGTCGGCCTGCTCGTGGATCTCCTTGTGCATGTAGGTGTCGTGGCCGCCCATGTCGTAGGAGGCCGCCTCCCACTCCACGGTGGTCGGCTCGGCCGAGGTGCGGGTGCCCTCGGTGGTGTAGGTGCGGAAGTCGTCGGCCTTGAGGGTGGCCATCTCGCCGTCGTCCAGCGTCACTATCTGGCGGGTGTGGGCGACCAGGGCGGCGATGTCCGAGGCGACGAACATCTCCTTCTCGCCGATGCCGAGGACGACCGGGGAGCCGTTGCGGGCCACCACGATGCGGTCGGAGAAGTCGGCGTGCATGACCGCGATGCCGTACGTGCCCTCGACCACCCGCAGGGTCTCGCGGACCTTGTCCTCCAGCTTCTCGGCCTGCGAGCGGGCGATCAGGTGGGTGAGGACCTCGGTGTCGGTCTCGGAGAGGAACTCGACGCCGTCCGCCTCCAGCTTGCGGCGCAGGTCGGCGGCGTTGTCGATGATGCCGTTGTGGACGACGGCGACCTTCTGGTCGGCCGACATGTGCGGGTGGGCGTTCACGTCGGAGGGGGCGCCGTGGGTGGCCCAGCGGGTGTGGGCGATGCCGGTGGTGCCCTTGAAGCGCGCCGGGACCTTGGCCTCCAGGTCGCGCACCCGGCCCTTGGCCTTGACCATCTTCAGGCCGGGCGTCTTCGGGGAGCTGACGACGATGCCCGCGGAGTCGTAGCCGCGGTACTCCAGGCGCTGGAGACCCTCCAGCAAGAGAGGGGCGACGTCACGCTTCCCGATGTATCCGACAATTCCGCACATATATAGAGGTATCCCTTGGCTGTCGCTGGTCCGGCTCCGGCTGGTTTCAGCCGTAGACCATGCGGCGCAGCTGCCTGAGCGTCAGCTCCGGCGGCGCCACCGCCCGGTATTTCAGGTCCGCCTCGATCCGTTCGAAGATCTCCGTGTTCACCAGGCCCTGGGCCTGGAGTTCGCGGTGGCGGCGACGGACGTACTCCTGGGTCGTCTCGTCGAAGTAGGCGAGCACGTCCTGGACCACACGCAGCGCCTCGCCCCGGCTGAGGGGCGTGGACCGCGTCAGATGATCAAGAAGTTCGTCGTGCACCCGGTAGATCCTGGAGTACCGGCGGCTGTTTCGCAAGAATCGTGCCCGATTTCGGGCAAGCGCCTGTTGAAAGTCTTATGGGGCTCTGTTCGCAAGCTGTCCATCCCGCGTCTTGCGACTCGTTGCCCGAACCGACGAGTTTCAGACGCCATGGACATTCCTCGTATGGGAGTACCCGAGAAGCTGGCCGCGCGCATGAGCATGGCCGAGCAGCATGAGTACCTGCGCGCCAGATTCTCGCGGCGCACCATGATCAGGGGCGGCGCCGTCACGCTGGGCGCCGTCGCGGGCGGCGCGTTCGTGCCGGGCGCCACCGCCCGGGCCGCCGTACCCGCCGTGGGGGCACCTCCCACGCCCTTCAGGCAGTGGGGGAGCACCGCCCCCGCCGCCGCGACCGTCGACGGCTCCCTCGTCGCCCCCTTCGGCCGCCACCTGGCCTGGGGCAACGACCCGCGCACCGAGATCACCGTCTCCTGGCAGGTCCCGGTCGCCGTCAAGAAGCCGTTCCTCCGCATCGGCGCCCACCCCTGGGACCTCTCCCGCAAGATCGAGGCCGAGATCCGCACCCTGTACACCCCGGCCGGTGTCGGTGCGAGCGGCGACCACACCCAGTACTACCTGCACGTGAAGCTGACCCACCTGCGCCCCGGCCGGACCTACTACTACGGCGTCGGCCACCAGGGCTTCGACCCGGCCGCACCGCACCTGCTGGGCACCGTGGGCACCTTCACCACCGCCCCCGCCCACAAGGCGCCGTTCACCTTCACCGCCTTCGGCGACGAGGGCGTCGGCTACCACGGCCTGGCCAACAACAGCCTCCTCCTCGGCCAGAACCCGGCCTTCCACCTGCACGCCGGCGACATCGCCTACGCCGACCCGTCCGGCGCGGGCAAGACCACCGACGCCGGCTTCGACGCGCGCACCTGGGACTCCTTCCTCGCCCAGACCGAGTCGGTCGCCAAGCAGGTCCCGTGGATGCCCGCGTACGGCAACCACGACATGGAGGCCTGGTACTCGCCCAACGGCTACGGCGGCGAGGAGGCCCGCTGGAACCTCCCGGACAACGGCCCCGACAAGAAGAACCTGCCGGGCGTCTACTCCTTCGTCTACGGCAACACGGCGGTCATCTCGCTCGACGCCAACGACATCTCCTTCGAGATACCGGCAAACCTGGGCATATCCGGCGGAACGCAGACGAAGTGGCTGGAAGGCCAGCTGAAGAAGTTCCGCGCCTCGAAGGACGTCGACTTCGTCGTCGTCTTCTTCCACCACTGCGCCTACTGCACCTCCACCGCGCACGCCTCGGAGGGCGGGGTGCGCCAGGAGTGGGTGCCGCTGTTCGAGAAGTACACGGTGGACCTGGTCATCAACGGCCACAACCACCAGTACGAGCGCACCGACGTGATCAAGGCGGGCAAGGTCGCCAAGAAGCTGCCGATCGGCGGCACCGCCTACCCCGAGACCGACGGAGTGGTGTACGTCACCGCCGGCGCCGCCGGCCGCAGCCTGTACGCCTTCTCCGCCCCGGACTCCTACGAGGGCCACGAGCACGAGACCGAGTCCGTGGCCTCCTTCGTCAACACCAAGGACGGCAAGGTCGACGAGACCGTCGCCTGGTCCCGGGTGCGGTACCTGAACTACTCCTTCCTGCGCGTGGACGTCACCCCCGCGCCCAAGGGCCGGCAGACCACGCTGAAGGTGTCGGGCATCGCCGAGACCGGCGACCGCATCGACCACTTCACGGTGTCCCGCAGGGCCAAGTAGGCACCCGTGGCGCAGGCGGTCCTCACAGGCGCTTGAGGACCGCCTGCTTGGCCAGGGTGAACTCCTCGTCCGTCAGCACCCCGTCGCGGTGCAGCTCGCCCAGCTCGCGCAGCCGGCGCAGCAGCGCGTCGTGGTCGTCCCCGGCCCGCTCCCCGGCCGGCTGCGACGGGATCTTCCGCAGGCCGGGGCCGGCCGCCGAGGGATGCGGCAGGCGCGCCTGCACGGCCGCCGCGACCAGGGCCATCAGCGGGTCCTTCTTGAAACCCCACAGCTCGACCGCGTTCGGGTCGTACTTGGGCGGCGCGGTGACCGGGGCGCCGCGCACCAGGAACCGCAGATGCCCGTTCTCCAGGCCGGCCGCCGGCTGCCACTCCACGCCGGTGATGTCCGCGAGGGGGATCGTGCGGGGGCCCGTGGAGGCCTTGGCGTCCTCCGTCTTCCAGTTCCACTCCAGCCGCACCCGCTCCCCGTCGAAGCCCGCCGTGCCGTCCCCGGCCGAGACGGACACCGGCAGCGACGGGCCCGGCAGCAGGTAGGTGCCGGCCGGGTCCGGGGAAACCCCCTCCAGGAGCAGGGCGTTGCGCAGCTCGTCGGCGACGTACTCGGCGACGCCGTACCGGTCGGGCTCCACGGCCAGCTGGTACGGGTCGTGCGCCTCGGCGAGCCGGCCGGCGGTGGCCTGCAGCAGCGGGTCGGCGCCGTCGCGCAGCCGCAGCCGGAGCCGCCCCGCCTTCCGGCCCTGTTCGAACGAGACACCGGCCAACGCGCCGAGCGGTACGACGAGTTCGCCCAGCTCGCGGCGGAGCAGGCCCACGCTCTTGTCCCGGCCGGGGGTGATGCGCAGGGCGTCGCCGTCGAAGACCCAGGTGCCGTCCTTCTGGATGATTTCCGCCATGCGGGGATTGTTTCACCCGATCTGCGGGACAGTGGTCTCGACCACGTCGGGCGGTCAGCCCCGTCCGACGGTCGACCCCCTCCGAAGGGAGCGCATGTGAGACGGAACCACAGCACGACTCCCCGAATCCCCCGCGTCCTCGGTGCCCTGCTGCTGCTCGCGGCGGCCGGCGCCGTCACCGTGGGGGCGGCGCCCGCGGCGGAGGCCGCCGTCCCGACCCCGCTGGACCGGGTGGTCCCGGCACCGGACTCCGTCACCCCGGGCGGGACGCCGTACCGCATCACCCGGGCGACCGGCGTGCGCGTCGACGGCTCGGCCGAGGTCCGCCGGGTCGGCGCCTATCTGGCCGGCCTGCTGCGGCCCGCCACCGGCTACCCGCTGCCGGTCACCGACCGCGGCACCGGTGGTATCCGGCTCCGGCTGGCCCGCGGCGACTTCGGCGCCGAGGGGTACCGGCTGACGAGCGGCGCCGGCGGGGTCACCCTCACCGCGAGCACCCCCGCCGGGCTCTTCCACGGCGTGCAGACCCTGCGTCAGCTCCTCCCGGCCGCCGTCGAGAGGAAGACCGTGCAGCCCGGGCCCTGGCGGATCGCCGGCGGCACCGTGCAGGACCGCCCGCGCTACGCCTACCGGGGCGCCATGCTGGACGTCGCCCGGCACTTCTTCACGGTCGCCCAGGTCAAGCGCTACATCGACCAGTTGGCCCTCTACAAGTTCAACGAGCTGCACCTGCACCTGAGCGACGACCAGGGCTGGCGCATCGCCGTCGACTCCTGGCCGCGCCTGACCACCTACGGCGGCTCCACCCAGGTCGGCGGCGGCCGGGGCGGCTTCTACACCAAGGCCGACTACCGGGAGATCGTCCGGTACGCGGCCTCCCGCCACCTGGAGGTCGTGCCCGAGATCGACATGCCCGGCCACACCAACGCGGCCCTCGCCTCCTACGCGCAGCTCAACTGCGACGGCGTGGCACCCCCGCTGTACACCGGCACCAAGGTCGGCTTCAGCTCGCTGTGCGTGCCCCGGCAGGTCACCTACGACTTCGTGGACGACGTGATCCGGGAGCTGGCCGCCCTCACCCCCGGCCGCTACCTGCACATCGGCGGCGACGAGGCGCACTCCACGAGCCACGCCGACTACGTCGCCTTCATGGACCGCGTGCAGCCGGTCGTCGCCCGGTACGGCAAGACGGTCATCGGCTGGCACCAGCTCACCGGCGCACACCCGGCCCGCGGCGCCCTCGCCCAGTACTGGGGCCTGGACGGCACCAGCGCGGCGGAGAAGGCGCAGGTGGCGCAGGCGGCCCGGAACGGCACGGACCTGATCCTGTCCCCGGCCGACCGGCTCTACCTCGACATGAAGTACACGAGCGCCACCAGGCTCGGCACCCGGTGGGCGGGCCTGGTGGAGGTGAGGCGCTCCTACGACTGGGACCCCGGCACCTACCTGTCCGGCGTACCGGCCTCGGCGATCCGGGGCGTCGAGGCGCCGCTGTGGTCCGAGACCCTCACGAAGACCGCCGACATCGAGTACATGGCGTTCCCGCGCCTCGCCGGCGCCGCCGAGCTGGGCTGGTCACCGCCGGCCACGCACGACTGGAGCGCCTACCGGGTGCGGCTGGCCGCCCAGGCCCCGCGCTGGGACGCCCTCGGCATCCGCTACTACCGCTCACCGCAGGTCCCCTGGCCGGCCCGCTGACCGGCCGAGGGGGGCCCCCCCCGCGCCGGCCCCCCGGGGGGCGGGCGGCCGGGCGGCCCGCGGACGACCGCGCGGGGGGTGTGGAGGCGGC
>NZ_JBEYXJ010000179.1:0-9996 GCF_040645015.1 Streptomyces sp. NPDC046881
TGCTCCCTCTCTCCCGCGCGGGTCCCCGCCCCCGGGGGCGGGGGCCCCCGGGGGGGGGCGGGGGGGCGGCCCCCCCCCCCCACCGGGGGTCTACTTCCCGAGCTCGTGCCGTGTGATTCCGAAGCGGACCACGCCTTCGGCGTCTTCGGCCGTGGTGGTGTCGTACCGTTCGAAGCCGGCCTTTTCCAGAACACGGACGGAGGCCGGGTTCGACAGTTCCACGCCGGCGGTCACGGTGTGGACGCCGGGCGCGGTGAGGGCGAAGGCCGCGAGCGCCTCGGTGGCCTCGGTGGCGTAGCCACGGCCGCGCCGGGAGGCGACGACACCGTAGCCGAGTTCGAGGACCCCGTCGGCGGGTGGCCAGAACAGGCCGATCGACCCCACGACGAGTCCGCCGTCCCGCTCGACGATCAGCCGGTGGCCGTACACGCCGAGCCAGGCGGGGTTGTCGCCGAGGATGCTCGCGATGACGCGGTCGCCTTCGGAGGGAAAGTCCCCGGCCCAGTCGGCAGGCCGGGCGCTGCCCTCGCATTCGAGGACGGCGAGGGCCTCGGCCGCCGTCCAGATACGCAGGACCAGCCGATCGGTCGTCAGCTCGGTGAGATCCTTGGAAAGGGAGGAATGCACGTGTGACTCCTGGTCGTTGGAACGACCCGGACCGCGTCGCGCCGCTTCAGCGCGCGGACCGGAAAAGGGCATGCCGAGAAAGGCCGCTGACGGCCATATTCATCAACCTCCCTGAACCGGTGTGGTGTTCGCACGCTCCCTGCGCCGAGGCGACCGTAACAGACGAACGCAGAGCGCCGCTCCGCCCCTTTCCGATCGAGCGGCCGTGGAGGCGGCCTGAGAGTCATAGCGACATCTCGATGCCCGTCGAGACGCCTAGCTGGTGATGAGGTAGCCGTCGACTACATAGCGACTCCTGCACGAGGCGGCACCGGCACGCGGCGGACGGGGGGGAACCCGTTCTCGCGTGTCACGAGACCTCACGGACGGGGGAACCCGGCGGCCCTCGCAACCCTCCTGGCTCGCGCGCCCTCCCTGTCACTGCGCCGTGGAGCCTCCCTGTGCGACACGGCTTCCAGCCGGCCCGGTTCTCCGGCCCTCCCTGCCGCGCATGCCGCGTTCCCATGTCGGAGAAGGAAACGGGAAACAGCATCGATCGCCTTGTCCGCCCCGGCCCGACTGCCGCACGCTTTCGTGCAGCGCCGACTCGGCCCAGGGCGGGAGAGGTTGGAGGTTTCCGTGCCACAGCCGTCCACCGAGTTCGGCGAGGAGTTGAGGAAGCGGCGTCTGGAGGCAGGGCTCAGCCTCACCGCCCTGTCCGGCTCCGTCCACTACAGCAAGGCGCAGTTGAGCAAGGTGGAGCGGGGCCTGAAGGCCCCCAGCCGTGACCTCGCCCGCCTGTGCGACGCCGCCCTCGGGGCCGGCGGGGCCCTGCTGGCCCTGCTCGCACCAGAGACCACCGACCCGCCCGTCGATCCGGCGCCGGGCCATGTCCACGAGGAGGACTGGATCATGCAGTTGTCGCCGGACGGCCCGAACACCTTCCAGCCTGTGGGCCGACGAGAGGTCGTGGGCGCCGGTGTCGCTTCGCTGATGGCGTGGCGGTCCGACAGTGCGGCCCCGGCCTCACCGGCCACGGGCGCGGGAATGCTGGAGGCCTCCCGCTCGCTGTTCACCCATTACCGCAGACTCGGCCAGACGGTGGCGCCCGGTCTGCTCCTGCCCGTTCTGATCGCACAGACCCACACCCTGCGAGAACTGTCCGCCCACTGTGACAGCGGCACCCGTCGCCACCTTCTGGCCCTCGGGTCCCGGTACGCCGAGTACGTCGGCTGGCTGGTGCAGGAGACCGGGGACGAGCGGGCGGCCCTGTGGTGGACGCAGCGCGCGGTCGATCTGGCGGCCGCCGGCGGCGACCGGGCACTGGCCGGTTACGCGCTGGTCCGCCGGGCCCTGATCGCGCTGTACCGGGACGACGCCGAGCAGACGGTCGCTCTGGCCCGTCGCGCGCAGAGCGACGCTCTGCCCCCGCGGATCCGCGGGCTCGCCGCACAGCGCGAAGCCCAGGGCCACGCCCTGGCGGGTGACCACCGGGCCTGTCTGCACGCGCTGGACCGCGCGCGTGCACTCTTCGCCCGCCAGGACGACGGAGCCGACGAGCCGGTGATCGGCACCATGCACCTTCCCGATCCGGTCGGCATGGTCACCGGCTGGTGCCTGGTCGATCTCGGGCGGCCACGCGAGGCGGGCGAGGAACTGGACCGACAACTTGCCCTGGTCGGCGTGGACGCGATCCGCACCCAGGTCAGGTACGGCGTCCGCCGCGCACTCGCCTACGCGTCGGCCGGCGAGATCGACCGCGCCTGTGACCTGGCGGCGCCCCTGCTCGACGGAGTGAAGGCCGTGGATTCCGCCACCGTCACGACCGACCTGCGGCGGCTGGCCCGCACCCTGGCGCGCCACGCGAACCATCCCTCCGTACGCCGGCTGGGACCGCGACTCGGCACGTTGTCGCACCAGTCCACCATCTGAAGGAGTCACTGGCATGCCCCACGTGTTCATCAACTACCGCACTGGCGACGGCGAGCGGACTGCGGCCCTCCTCGACCAGGAGCTGTCACGCCGCTTCGGCCAGGACCGCGTCTTCCGCGCGTCCAGGTCCATCACCCCAGGGGACGCCTACCCCGGGGCTCTGCTGACCGCGTTACGCCGCAGCTCCGTGCTGCTGGCCGTCGTGGGACCGGACTGGACGAACTTCCGCAGTCGGCTGGAGGATCCCGACGACTGGGTGCGCAAGGAGATCGAGGCCGCGTTCGAGTGCGGGCTCATCGTCGTGCCCGTGCTGGACGGCCGCAAGACCGACCGGCTGAGCAAGGCGGCCCTGCCCTCGGAGCTGGCGCGGCTCGCCGATCTGCAGTCGGTGCCGTTCGACAGCACCCACGACACCGCGGCCGGCGTCCGGCGGATCGGTGATCTGGTCGCCGAGCTGGTCCCCGAGCTGCGGGATCTGACCGAGCCCGGCGAGCCGTCGCCGGCGTCGACCACCGTGCACAATTCGATCGGGGACGTGAGCGGAACATCCGTCCAAGCGGGCGCCTTCAGCGGTGACGTCGGCGGCACGATCGTGAAGAGCTCCCAGGGCACGGTCCACACCGGCAGCGGCAGCATCTACAACAACTCACGCCATGTGTCGGGCGACCGCTACGTCTCGGGTACCGGGACGACGTACACCGAGGGCGACCACCACGGGGACATCCACCAGCGGTTCGGGGAGCCGGAGCGGCCCCAGGACGACCGACGGTGAGCACGGAGCACACCACCTGGGTCGAGGGCACGCAGAGCGTCACGCACACGGGCGGTGGTGACATCCACGTCAACCTCGGCGTCGCTGCGCACGAGCCCCGAAAGCCGGTCTTTCGCCAGCTTCCCGATGACCAACTGCGCTGGGCGCGCAGGGTGTTGGTCGCTCCGGTCAACATGGGCAGGGCCCGTACCACGCTCGAGGAGACGGGCACCGTCATCCTCGACGGTGCTCCCGGCAGCGGCCGCACGGCCACGGCCCGCGTACTGTTGCGCGAACACCACCGTCCCGGCGGAGCCTTCCGCGAACTCCTGCCCGGCGAACAGGACGAGCTGCCGCTGCGCAACCCGACCCTCGTCGACCCGGATGACCGGCTACTGCTCGACCTGTCCACCGCGGAGGCCGGTCTGTGGCATGTGGCGCGGGGCGACCTGCCCGCCCTGCGCCAGACGGTGCACGAGCGGCGGGCCCATCTCGTCGTCGTCATGCCACACGACGGCACCCTCGATCCCGACCTCCAGCACTACCGTGTCGAGATCGGACCGCCGGCCTTCGCGGTGGAGGTTCTCAGACGCCATCTGCGCGCCCATGGCGTGCCGTACGAGCAGTTCCTCCGGAACGACGTCACCGTCGACGAGTTCCTCAGCGAGCGCAGACCGATGCGGGAGATCGCCGACTTCGCCGACCGCATACGCCGGGCTCGTGAATCGGCCGGGCCCGGCGAGGGATTCACCGAGTGGTGCGCGGCCGCGAAACGCGCGCGCACCGGCCGCCGCACCGAAGTCGCCGACCGCGTCGCCGGTTTACCGGAGGCCTCCCAACGCGCCCTGCTGATCGCCGTGTCCATGCTCCACGGTGCACATGCCGACGTCGTCCACCGGGCGGCCGCACTTCTGCTGAGCACGGTCGAGCCCCCAGAGGAGGAGACTCCGCTCCTCCAGCGCAAGGACCTCGCCCAGCGACTGAGGGAGATCTCAGCCCGCTCCGGGCCGGACGGTCGCGTGCGGTTCACCGAGCTGGACTACGACTCCGCCGTCCGCGCCCACTTCTGGGACCACATGCCCGACCTGCGGCCCCACCTCGGCTCGTGGGCCGCGCGGGTCGTCGAGTCGAACGATCCTCATCTCATGCCGGACGTCCGCGACGGACTGGTGGCCCGGCTGGCGGGTGAGTACCTGCGGACCGGGCGGGCGGACGCGCTCGCCGCGCTCGCCGAACGGTGGAGTACGCAGGGAGCGGGCAGAGCCCGGTCGGAGGCGGCGGTCCAGGCGCTCACCTGCGGTCTCGCGGACCCCGCCCACGGCAGGGACTTCCGCGAACGGATCTACCAGTGGTCTGCGTACCGCCGGCTGACCGGTGAGTTCGCCCAGGTGCTGGTCCAGGTCTGCGCCGACGTCCTCGCGCTGGACCATCCGGACCACGCCCTGATCCGGCTGCACCATCTCGCTCGGCGCGAGCGCGGCACGGCGCATGCCCTGCAGGCTCTGTGCGATCTGGTGGCCGGGAGCCGGCGGCTGCGCCGAAGGCTGCTCGACCGGCTGGCACGGGACGACCTCGCACCGGCCGACCTGGGCATCTTTCTGCGCGTCAGCGATCCGGCGCCGCTCACGGACCACTCCGTCACCACCCGCGCTCTGGTCGACGAGGACGGGGTCCGACGCTCGCTGATCATATGCTGGCGCGCCGTGCTGACCGACGCGGTATCGCGGCCGGAAGGAGGAAGCGTGGCACCACGGGCAGAGATTCAGCGCTGGCTGCACTGGGCGGCCGAGGGCGCCGATGACCGGGGGGAGATCCTCCTCGACCTGCTGGTCGATGCCGCCGACCGCTGCGGAGAGCACCGGGGCGCAACGTTCGCCGCGCTGTACGCGTCCGCACGCCAAGCAGAGTGCGCTTCTCCGGGCGCCGGCGCCCGCTCCACCGAGACGACCGACCTGTTGCTCCACAAGATCGGCGTGGCCCAGGGCCTCGGTCCTGCCGCCCCGTCGGCATCGGCCGGAGGGGGTCGATCATGACGACGGCACGCAAGACGACGACCGTGTTCCTCACCGTTCTGTGCGGCCTGCTGCTGACCATCGTCGGCCTGGTGCAGCGATGGCCCGGCTGGACCTGGCCGGCGCTGGCCGCACTTCTTCTCGTGGTGCCCATGGGAGTCTTCCGGATGGCCTCACAGCGCCGCGGCCCGGTGCCGGTCAGCTTCGAGGAGCAGCTCACGGCCGCCCCGGTGGAACGGACCGAGTGCCGCGTCAACCGAGTGGCGCTCCCGAGCCTCTGGGACGACTACCACTTCGTTTTCTCGGCGACCGTGCGGTGGTGCTTCGCCGACGGTCCGGGCCGCGGCACGGTCCTCAACCCGGCCGGCCTCGCCGTCGACGTGGTACTCAGCCGGGCCCGAGCCATTGCCGAGAAGCGGGAACCCGGCCACGCCTCGCTCCTTCAGCACGAACTCGGCGGCGCCCTCAGCCGCATGTGCCCGGATTCCGCGGGCCACCTCCAGGCGATGGCGGAGGACATCAGCCTCACGTTGCCCGACGAGGACCAGGAGCGTCTGGATCGGCTCGCCGGCGTGCGCAAGGACGAATCGGTCTGGGAGCACCAGCGCAAGTACGAGCAGAGCAAGCGCCGGTATCTGGGTGAAGACGTCCTCAAGGACACGGGCAGCGCCGTCGTGTGGTGGCTCACCAAGAACGACGAGCATGTGGCGAAGACCGTGGCCGACCTCCCCCTGCTGGCGCAGCTGACCTCCGCGGCCAACGACACCGACATCCCCGAGCGCCTGCTCGAGATGCTGCCGCACCGGCCGGAAGGACCCGGGACGCCGGAGATCAGCACGGAGTCTGCCGATGTCCCGCCCCGCGAGCCCTCGGCTGCGGATCACCTGTCGGGATTCTTCGAGGCTATGGGCTTCACGGAGGACGACGACCGGCGGGCGATGCTGGCCCGACAGTTCTCGCGGCTCATCGAGCAGCACAACCGCCACGAGACAGCGGAGGACCTTCTACGCCGATTCGATCCGCCGAGGCCTCCCGCCCCCGGCACCGGCGCGGAACCGGCCCCCGACCCCGGCCCGCCGGCCGAGACGGCCTGACGCCCGACCGGGACATTTCATCCCCACGTAGTCAGGAGGACGCGATGGACGCCGAACTGGCCGCCATGGCGGCATCGGGAGCCACCACCCTGGTCTCCCTCATGGTCACTGATTCCTGGGCTCACGCCCGCGCACTGATGGGCCGGTTCCTGGCACGTGCGGGCGCGGACACCACCGCGATCACCGGCTTGGACGACGCGCGTGCGCGGCTGCTCCTCACCGGCACCGCGGCGGACGAGCGCGCCACGTCCGGCATTGCAGCCGAGTGGCAGACACATCTCTGTCGGCTGGTGGAGACCGGGGCGCTCACCGGCGAGGACCTGAGTGCTCTCGGAGCGTCGCTGCACCGACTGGCGGCCGCCGCAGCGGGCCGCCCGGCAACGGTGCACAACACCATCTCCGGCGGCACCCAGCACGGCCCGATCGTCCAGGCCGGCACCGTCACCGGCCTGGCCTTCCCCCCGGATCCCGCTCCACGCCGGGAACAGGGTTGAAGACCGCCCCGGGTTTCCCTTCGTTGCGACCGCCTTCGCGTCCCTGAGCCCCGGTGAGGGTTCCGGAACCGGCTCGCTTCTTCTCCTCCCGAACGCGGATACACGATCAGACAGGGCCGCCGAGCGCCGGTCGTCGGCTGCGACGAGTTCTCGGTCACGGCACGTACCCCGAGGCCGCATGTGTCAGCCGACCGCACCTCACTGCCGACAGCGGGTTTGCCGCGTTCACGCCCGCGGCTGATGGCTCCGCCCCCCACCGGACCGGCGGTCCGGCGATCACGCTGCGGCCACGACCACCATGACACTAACAATTACGGCCTACGACATCAGCTTGCGACTCGACCTGGGGATCCGCACCTGGGATGCGGCGGTGCCCACGACTCCTGCACCACCGCCGAGCATCAGACGGGCTCACGTACGACAGTGCCGGGAGATATCGCCCACTTGGCGAAGAGGTCTCCTCGTTTTCCCCTGACCAGGGCTGGGAACCCGGTGCCCATGGCGACGCGTCCGGTTCCGGTGCGAACCATCCTCGCCACCATCGGCCTGGTGCTCGCCACCTACGTCGTACTCGAGCTGGTGGTCCAGGCTCGCCGGGTGCTGATCTGGGCGGTCATCGCGTTGTTCCTGGCCGTCTCCCTTCATCCGGCGGTCGAAGCCCTGCAGCGACGGGTGCCGCGGTGCCGACGGTCGGTGGCCGCCTTGCTGGTCTTCACTGCCACGGCCGCGGTAATCGGCGCGGTGGTCGCCATGTTCGTCATACCCCTGGCCCAGGAGGGAAGCCGGTTCGCCGGTCGTCTGCCCGCGATGATCAGCGACGCCCAGGCCGGCCGCGGGCCCGTCGGTAACCTGCTGGAGCGGACACACGCTCTGCGGTATGTCCAGCACCATCAGGCGCAGATCCACACGTTCGCCACCGGGCTGGGCAGGCCCGTCGCGAACTTCCTCCGCAGTGCCGCGAGCACCGCGGCAGGCATCGTCACTATTTTCGTGTTGGCCTACCTGATGGTGCTGGAGGGCCCCAAGGCCATAGACCGGTCCCTGGCCCTCGTGGACGAGGCGCCCGCGGCCCGCATACGCCGCGTCGGAGACGCGTGCGCCCGTACCGTCAACGGCTATCTGACCGGAAACTTGCTGATCAGCGTCATCTGCGGGTGTCTGACCTACGTCGTGTTGCTGGTTTCCGGAGTGCCGTTCGCCGGCCTGCTGGCCCTTTTCGTCGCCGTGGCCGACCTTATTCCCCTGGTGGGAGCCACCATAGGAGCTGTCGTCGCCTCCGCAGTGGCGTTCGTCCACTCCCTGCCGGCCGGCATGGGGGCCATCATCTTCTTCATCGTCTATCAGCAGGCCGAAAACCATCTCCTGCAACCGGTCATCCTCTCTCGGACGGTGAAACTCAACCCCCTCACCGTGCTGCTGGCCACCTTGATCGCCACCGAAGTCGCCGGAATCCTCGGTGCCCTGCTGGCGATTCCCGTCACCGGCATCATCCAGGTCGTCCTCGGTGACCTCTGGGCTCACCGCGGCGGTCGGTCACTGGGACTGCCGACACGGACAGACAACAGCTCCGAGAACACCGACCGGTCCGACGCCCCCGAATGACGGCCTGACGGTCAGTGCTCGAGCGAGCCCCGTGCGGCCCTGATGTATGTGCCGATGCCCGAGATGGCCCGGCCCAGTCGGGCGCGGCGTACGACGCCGGCGTCGCCGTCATGGCCGCGCCCACCACGATGCGCGCGAGGTACCTCCGCTGGCCGACGACCCGCGGAGACGCGTGATGTTGCCGCTGGCCAGCGCCCGGTCGGTCCGGCTCCGCCGGTCAGTGCTGGGCGTGCGGACGTGCGTGGAACAAGGAGCGCCTCTGGGGGGCCGTGCCGGCAGCCAGATGGCCGATCTCGACGCGTGTCCTGATGGCGCGGACCACCTCGGTCAGGCCGACGACGATCGCCATGACGCCGACTACCAGAGTGAGCGTCCCGATCGAGGCGAACGGCATGACGATCATCACGATGCCGGCCATCGTGCCGATGATGCCGAAGGCCACGTGCCAGCCGCGGGCCGGCATAGTCCCATCGGAGGCAGCCGCGACCGTCTCCAAGGTGCCTCTGAGCAGCCAGCTGAAGCCGATCCACAGGGCGAGCAGGAAGACCGACTCGAGGGGCCCCCGCAAGCAGACCAGTCCCAGCAGGATGGAGGCCGCGCCGGTGGTGAAGTGCAGGACGCGAAGATGCCGGGGAACGTGGGTGCCGAAGGCGGCGGCGAGTTGGAAGACACCGGTGGCCAGCAGGTAGATGCCGAAGAGCACGCCGACGACGCGGAGCGTCTCGCCCGGCCAGACCAGGGCGACGACACCCAGGGCGATGGTGGCGAGACCCATGGTGAGCAGGATCTGCCAGCCCACGTTCGCCAGAGCGGCGATGCCTTCGGCCGCCGGGCCCGCTGGTGGCTCGGTGCCACGTGGCGGAACGAGACCGGGGGATTCGGAAGGAGATGTCATGGCACCTACCTCCTTCTGGGAGCAGCGTGGTCACGTCACTACGTGTCCATCGTCACCCGATCGGCCTCATGTCGCTCGGCGGAAGCGGCAGGGGACCGTGGCGCATGAGGTATTCCGGGCGATGCTGCGTCCTGCGGAAGCCGCGATGTGTTTCCGCCGGACCGCCCGATGCCGGCGGCCAGGCACGGTCGTGGTGTCCCGTTCGGGTTGATCTTGTCCTGCCGGGCGACGGTGATCACTTCCATCAGTTCGGTGAGGGGCCCCCAGTAGGACGAGGCGACCGAGCACTCGTGCGGCGGACTGGAGAAGTTGACCGGCAGGGCTCCGCCCGCGAGCGAATCGTGTGGACGCCCTCCAGTGCGGCCTCGTCCGGATTCGGCCACTGCCACGCACGCGTGCCCGTGGCGATCAGCAAGCGGTCGTACGGGACCTGCTCACCGTCGGCCAGGTGCACCTGCTTGGTGCTCCGGTCCAGCCCGGTGGCGGCCACACCGAGCCGCCAGTCCGCATCCACTTCCCGCATGCGGGGCAACTTGGTGTGGTCGGCCGGCACCCAGCCCTTGAGGACCTGCTTGGACAGCGGCGGACGGTCATAGGGCTCGTACGGCTC
>NZ_JBEYXJ010000180.1:0-9529 GCF_040645015.1 Streptomyces sp. NPDC046881
ATTTCGGTTTATCGATTGTTTTATTGATGCGGGGCTTGCTGTTGGCTGTCGGCTCGCCCGGTGGCTGGTGTGGAAGGTGTTACACAATCATCTTTGCCAAATTCGTTATGGAATAACCGTCATGATCCACCGAGTTCGGCAAAGGATCGTTAAACCGGCCTGGTCAGGGCCGGAACGGGATCTGCGGGTTCAACTGGCCGTCGAGCGCGTACCAGCACCAGTCGTGGCCGCCGATCGCGTACCGGCCATCCTTGTTCGGCTGGAGGACCTCGACCGCCTGCTCGCGCTGCTCCCCGCCCAGGTACATCCAGCAGACGACGAGCACGACCGCGTACTTCAGCGGCTCGGCGGACCCGTCGTGCCGCGCGGCGCTGTCCCCGCCTTCCAGGACGTGCACGGTGTCGACCGCGTCGTGCCCGTACTCGGCCGCGTCGGCTTGAGTGGCCTCGGCGATGCGACGGACGGTGTCGAGGTCGAACCACGGCTTCACGTACCCGTCGCGCTGGTCGGCGGGGTCCACGAGCGCGTAGTACCGGTCCCGGTCGTTGGCGCACACCAGCGTCTCGACCATGCCGCCGGGCTGGCGAGCCGGAGCCGGGGGCTGGTCGAGCTGGAGGGCTGCCGCCCGGATCAGGTCGAGGCGGTAGGCCGGCTGCCCGTTGCGGTCGGGCAGCTTGGTGCACAGCTTGTGCCAGACGTCGCGCGTGCTGTCGTCGAGGTAGGCAGTCCACTCGCTCATGCCGTGGATCCCGTTCCCGGCCTCGGCCAGACCGACGGCCTCGGTGAACGTCCGCTCGCCGCCAGCGGCCGTCCAGTACCGGCCGGTGGGGAACAGGCTGCTGTCCGCGCCCTCGACCAGCTCGACGGCGGTCGCGTCGAACGGGGCGTCCGGGTTGTCGCCGGTCAGGATGTCGCGCACCGCGGCGGCGGCCGTGACGACCATCGCGCGGCCGAGCTGCTCGCGCGCGGCGTGGGTGGCGTCCAGCGCGGCGTGCGCGGCGGCGCTGAGGTGGGCGGGGATCTCGTAGGCGGGGCGGGAGGCGGGCTGGTTCGTCATGTGACGTCCTCGTTCTGTTCGTCGTGGGTGAGGTGGGGGCCGGGGACGGGCCTGTGAGCGCCCGTCCCCGGCCGGGTCGGGCTACGGGCGGTAGGCGGCCGGGAAGGTGATCCGGTAGAGGCGCTCGGACTGCGGGTCCGGGGCGTGCTCCCAGCCGGCCGCGGTGAGGTCGTCGTCCTCGACGAGGGCCTGGCGCAGGATCGTGTCGGCCGCGCCGAGCGTCTCGGTGTCGTAGGGGCCGCTGTCGTCAGCCGTGTCGACCTCGGTGTCCCCGGCGAAGACCTGGCAGATGTGGCCGAGGCTGGTGAGGTCGACGAGCGCGGAGGTCGCCTCGGGGACCAGGCCGCGCAGGGTCTGCCCGGCGAGCGCCGTGGCGATGGCGAGCGGCGTCTTGGGCCGGTCCTCGCGGCTCGCTCCGCACTTCTCGCACTCCAGCTCGTGCCACTCGTTGTGGTACGCGCACGGGCACCACCAGCTGGCGATCGACCACGTCCACTCCCAGCCGCCGATCGGGTAGAGGCCGTCGCGGTCGGGCTCGACGATGTTCGCGGTGCCGAGGTCGTCGCCCAGGTACATCCAGCGGACGTGGACGAAGATCACGCGCGCGGCCTTCTCGCTCGCGCGCTTCTTGAGCCGGCTGGCCCTGGTGGCGCTCCTGCGGGCGGCCTTACGGGCCGCCGGGGTGGCGTAGGAGATCGTGGCTTCCGCGCCCCGGTCCAGGGAGCCCCAGGGGACGCGCACGGCGATGGCGAGGGGCTCGCGGTCGCCGTCCTCGTTGACCTCGCGGGTCATGTCGCTCTCGATGATGTGGACCGTGTCCGGGCCGTCTGCGCGGCCGTCGATCACGTGGATCGTGTCCCAGCCGTCGTAGCCGCCGTCCTCGGCCAGGTAGACCGTCCGCTCGGACAGCTTCCGCGCGCTGGCGAGGGGGAAGTGGGGGCTCATCCAGCCGTTCCACCGGTTGTGCGGGTCGAGCTTGCACTCGAACGGGCCGAGCATGTCGTCGATGCACACGGCGGTGTCGATCATGGCGTTGCGCATGGTGGGTTCCTTCGCTCCATCCGGGCATGGGTCCGGCCGGGACCCCGTGGGGTCCCGGCCGGTGGGTTCGTGCAGGTCAGGCGGTCAGTCGCCGCTCTGCGGGTTGGTGGCGGTGGTGTGGTCGTGGCCGGTCTGCTCGCGGTCGTGGGCCATGCCCCGCGCGCAGGTGGCGAGGTGCCCGGCCCATCCCTCCTTGGGGCCGTCGGGAATCACGCGGTACACGAAGCAGCGGTGGCCGCAGAAGTCGCAGTAGGCGCCGGCCATCAGAAGAGGCCGCCCTGCTGGTGGTCGGCGGTCTTCGGCGGGGCGCCCAGCTCGGGGACCTCCTGGCCGGTGTGCTCGGTGATCCACTTCGCGAGGAACATCCGGTGGCACCAGCAGTTCGGGGGCGTGAGCTTCGCGTACTGGTCGAAGCAGAGCAGGACGAGCGGGCTGTCGAGGTCGTAGGCGCCCGCGATGCGGATCAGCTCGGCCTGGATCGCGTCGAAGCCCCGCTCGTTCAGCAGCCGGCGGTAGCTGAACTCGTAGGCGTCCGCCGCGTTGATCGAGAGCAGTTCCTTGGTCGGCGTGACGAGCCGGGCGTGCGCGGTCAGTGGGTACGGGAGCGGGAAGCGGGGGCGGCCGACCGTCGTGCGGACCGGCGTACCCATGTCGGGCGTGAACTCCTGGTAGGTGCAGGTGGCGAGTCGAACGTCCACTAGCTGTGTCCCTTTCATGCGGGTTTGGGTTGGCGGGATGTTCTACCTTGATCCTTTCCTAAACCCACTTTACCTAATCCATTTCGCGAAACCGGATAGGCAAAGTGAGCGCAAAGGAATCGCAGGTCAGGCGCGGATCAGCCAGAAGCCCTGGGGGTGCCGTCGGCCGAGCGTCCACCCGGTCAGGCGGGCGAGCTGCTCCCAGGTGGCGGGCTCGAAGTAGCCCTTGCCGGTCGGCACCCGGGGCTGCCCGTCCTCGACCAGGACGAGGACCTCGTCCGCGATGACCTCGGCGCCGAGGGTGAACCCGCCCTCGGGGCCCTCCCAGACCGGGCAGTCGCCGCAGTCGCCCTTCCTGACGCACGCCCCGAAGTTGCCCCACGAGGCCCGGCGAGTGTCGTGCGACTCGAAGAGCGTGGGCCAGTTCGTAGGGCGCAGGGCGCACTGGTCGATGGGCGTCCAGCACGAGGCGATGGACAGTCGGTTCCACCCCTGGCCGTCGGGCCCTCCGGGCTGGTGGGCGGGTGCTGGCAGGCGTACGGGCATCGCTGGTTCCTCCTGTGGGGCTCTCGATTGGCTGGCGGGGGGTGAGGGAGGGTCAGGCGGCGGCGTCGAAGAGGTCGAGCTGGCGGGGCTGGCGCAGCAGCCAGTCATGGGTGCGCAGCGGTCCCCCGGCGTACCCGGGGAGGAAGAGGAGGCAGGTGCGGACGTGCGTGCCGCAGACCGCGAAGGAGTCCTCGGGCAGGGCCTCGATCTCGCCGCCGACCTCCTCGACCACGGCCCGGAAGTCGGCCGTCTTCTTGTCCTCCCACGACATCAGGCCCGCGCTCATGATGGACACCAGGACCCCGTCGTCCTTCATGAACCGGATCGCGTGAAGGATGTGGTCCAGGCCACCCGAGAAGGGCGGGTTCATCACGACCCGGTCGAAGCCCTCCGCGTACTCCAGCGGGTCGAGGCTGAGGAAGTCGGCGGCGAAGACCCGGCGGCAGTCACCCTGCGCGCGGAGCATGTCCGCGCGGAACTCGTCGACCTCGACGGCGTCGATCACGCCTCCGCGCCTGGCGATCTCGGCGGTCAGGGCGCCCGACCCGGCCGAGGGCTCCAGGATGGTGTCCCCGGCCCGGATACCCGCCAGGTCGCAGACCTGCATGGCGAGAGCGGGCGGGGTGGGGAACCAGCCCTGCTCGTACTTCGAGGGGTACTCCCCGGCCGCCAGGCACTGGCGCAGGTGCTCCTCGATCCGGTGCGGGAAGACGTGCGCACGGACCCGCTTGGCGCCGTTCCACCGGCCGCCCATCTCCTTGAGCACCTTGTCCACCTGCTCGTACACCGGCCGGTCGATGTCGAAGGGGATGCGCACGAGGTCGTCGCGGATCTCGGTGCGGGGGTCGGTGAGGACGGCGAGCGCGTCGGTGGTGAATCGCATGGTGTGCCTCCTGGGCGGGTTGGATGGCGCGCGCCGCGCTGGGCGGCGCGCGCCGTGGATCTAGTGACTAGGCACTACTTGCAGGTCAGGCAGCAGCCTCGGGGTTGACGACGATGCCGCTCGCGCGGACCTCCGCGTGCGCCTGGGCCTTGCGCAGGTTGGCGCCCACCTTGCCGATCAGCTTCGCCAGGTGGTCCATGCGCATCTGGTGGCCGGACACGCCGCCCGGCGTACCGGCGAGCAGGAGGGCCAGCTCCTCCGGGTCCGCGGTGGCAAGCTCCGAGAGGATCTCACCGGCGGTCGACAGCCGGTCGATCTTCTTGGTCAGCTTCGACCGCTCGTCCATGATCCGCTCGCGCTCGTCCTCGGTGACGTCGTGCGCCCCGGGGATCGCCTCCTGGATGCTGCCGTCCGCCTCGGCGTCCTCACCGGCGAGGACGAAGAACGAGCCCTGCGACTCGCGCCGCTTCTCCTCCGCGAGGCACGCCTTGACGAACTCCTCGGCCGCCCGGTCGTTCGCGAAGTGGCCGCGCGCGTACTTCGCCAGGAACCGCATCTGGTTCTCGCAGCTCAGCTTCGAGACGTACCAGGCCATCCCGACCGGCAGGTGCGCCTTGCTCAGGGCTTCCTGCGCCTCGTCGCACAGTCGAAGGAGGTCGATCCGCCACCCGACGTACGCGGCGGACTTGCCGCACATCTCGGCGACCTCGTCGATCGTGTACTCGGCGTCCACCAGCCGCTGGAAGCTCTTGGCCTCCTCCATCGGGGTCATGTCCGCGCGGCCCACGTTCTCGGCCACCTGCTTGGCGAGTGTCTCGCGGTCGCCGTCCTCGACACCCCGGGTGACCATCGCGTCCAGCTCGGTGAGGCCCGCCATCTGGGCCGCGCGCCAGCGCCGCTCGCCCATGATCAGCACGTACCGGCGGGTGGACGGGACGTAGCGCAGGCTGACCGGCTGGAGCTGGCCGAGCTTCTTCATCGACCTGGCCAGCTCTTCCAGCTTGGCCTGGTCGAACTCCTCGCGCGGCTGGCTCGGGTCGCGGTCGATCCGGTCGACGGGCACGCGCTTCGGGGTGGCCTTCACCTCGGCCGGGGCCGGGGCGGGCGCGGGTGCCTTCTTCGCGGGCACCTTCTTGGCGGGGGCCTTCGTCGCCGCCTTCTTCGGGGCCGCCTTGGTCTTGGCCGGGGCCTTGGCGGGGGCGGTGGCCTTCGCGGTGGTCGCAGTGGTGGTCATGGTGGGTGCCTCCTGGACGGTGGGGAGTAGTGGTGAGTCACTATGTACAACGCTTGTGGGGGCCGTGTGGTTCCGGGTATTTCCGGAGTTTTCGCAGTTCAGAAGGGTGATTTCGCCCTCGACGCCCTCCTCGTCCACCGCCCCGGGTGCGGCTGCCGGGACCTCCTGCGCCTGCTCGGCCGGGACCTCGGGTTCGCCGGCCGTTGCGGTGACGAGGTGGGCACCCAGGGTGGTCGCCCAGGCCTGGAAGCTCAGCGGGCAGTACCACCCGTCGGTGTCGGCGATGCCGTCGTCCACGTACCGCCTGTAGGCAGCGTCGAGCTCCGCCGTACGCTCGACCTCGGGTCGCCGGGCGGCGCGCTCGCACATCTCGGCGATCTGCGCCTCATGGCGCTCCCGACGGGTGAGCCTGCGTCCGTACTTCTCTTCCTCGGTCACTGCGTCCTCCTCAGGGGTTGCGGTTAGTGGTGAGTCACTATGTACAACGCCTGAGACATCCGTGTGGTTCCGGGTATCGGCGAAGTTTTCGCAGGTCAGGGCCATATTGTCGGCCCCCTCCTCGTCACCCGGGGCCCCTTCGGGCTCGTCGACCGGGACGTCGACCGGGCGCTCCTCGACGGCGGGTTCCGCCTCGGGCCGCTCGTCCACCACCGCGGCGGTCTCCGCCACCTGCTCCAGCTCAGGCGCGGCTTCCTCCTTCGCCTTCGGCTTGATCGGCCGGACGAAGCCGCTGCGGTCCCGCGACACCTGCCAGTCGTCCTCGCCGAACTCGTAGCCCTGCTCGCCGAGGATCCGCGCGATCTCGGCCTGGAGGGTGCGCGACCACACCGCCCGTTGGAACTTCTCTCCCTCCGGGGGCGTGATCCTCACCGGCTCGAAGTCCTTGTGCGGTCGGCTGCCGCCGTTGAGCCACGTCAGCGTTGCCTCCTCTCCGCCGAGCGGGCAGGCGACGAACACCTTCCGGGGCACCTTCGGGTCGCACTTCTTCTTCGGCTTCGTCTTCGCGGCTGCCGCCTGCGCCTCACGCACGGCGCTGGCCGGCTGCTCCTGCGAGGCGGCGTGCGCGGCCTTGGTGCCGGGCACCTTGCCGTCCGCGAGGAAGGCGGCCATCGCCGCCTCCGGGCAGCGGGCGCGCGCGTTGCTGTAGTCAGCCGGGTGGGTCCAGACCCGGCCGCGGTCGGTGGCGTCCTCCAGCGTCATGACCTTCTTGGGTGCCAGCCGCAGGTTCCACGCGATGCTCAGCGTCTTCGGGTTGACCCGGTGCACCTGGTACCAGGAGCCCGAGTA
Source organism: Streptomyces sp. NPDC046881 (assembly GCF_040645015.1). Lineage (NCBI taxonomy): Bacteria > Bacillati > Actinomycetota > Actinomycetes > Kitasatosporales > Streptomycetaceae > Streptomyces > Streptomyces sp. NPDC046881. The sequence goes on from NZ_JBEYXJ010000180.1 coordinate 6,747, forward strand.
CAGGACGTAGTCGCCGGGCGCGAAGTCGTCCGGGCGCCAGATCTTCACACCTTCGGCCTCGGCCTTCTTCACGACCTCCTCCCAGCCGCCGATGTCCCTCTGCAGGTCGCGGATGAGGCGGGCGTGCCGGTCGACCGAGTCCCACTTCTTCTCTACGGCTTCCGCGTGGTACCGCTCCTGTTGGCGCAGGTCGGCCCGCAGCTTCTCCAGGCGCCGCAGCGTCCGGTACGGGTCGTTGCGGTGCGCCTTGTACGCCGCGGCGGCCTCGGCCCGGTTGGCCCAGTACCCGGCCCTCCGGTTGTCCTCGATCGACTTCCGCATGTTGGTGTGGATGCGCTCCTGGTCGCGGCGGGCGCGTCCCTCGCTGTGGTGGCCGACGAGGATGGGCTGGCCGAACTCGAACCGGCGGCTGATGTCGTGAGCCGCGCCGCGTCGGGCCTCGGAGGAGGCGGCGGCGCGGCCCGCGCGGTCGCTGAACCGCTCGGCCCGGCCCTCGGCCCGTTCCCCGCGCTCGGCCTCGATCTCGCCGAAGGTCCGGTCGTCGTCCTCGTTGATCTCGATCGTGACGTCGTGGCCGGCCGCGCGCAGGGCGTCGGCCGCGCCGTTGATCCGCCAGTGCTGCGCCTCCTTGTCCCGGGAGCCGCGGATGTAGATGCCGACGTTCCGGGACCAGCGGAAGCCGTGCGGCTGGACGATCTCGTAGACGCCGTCTCCCTTGCTGCTGCCGTCGAGGAGTGTGCCGTCTTCTCGCGTGTGGGTGATCGTGATGGCGGCCAAGGCCGTCTCTCCTTCCGGGTAGGGGGACGGCCCGGCGGTGGCCGGGCCGTCGCTGTTGGGTTCGGTCAGTGGACGCGGGTGGCCGCCAGGGCGGCGTCGACGATCCGGGCGGTCTCGCCCCAGGTGGCCTCGATGTACTCGGCGGTGTCGCCGCCCCAGCCGGAGCTGCCCGCGATGTACGCCTTGCCGTGGCCCTCCTTGGGGAGGCGGACGGTCCAGTCGAAGCCGTCGAAGGGGACCTCGACGGAGAGGCCGAGCCCGTTCCGCTGCCAATTGGTGGCGGTGGCCGCTGCGGTGAAGATGGCGACGGTCGTGGTGGCGTCCATGACTGGCTCCCTTGAGGTTGAGGGGTAGTGGTTAGTCACTATGTCCAACGCGTGGGGCGACCTGGAGTTCCGGGTTGCCCCACGAAAATCGGAGGAAAAGCGCAGGTCAGATGCCCACGGGGCAGCCGATGCCGCGCGCCTGGGCCTCGTCGTCGACCTCCCACCAGGCCCAGAAGAAGCCCGGGGTGTCGTCGTCGCGGGCCTCGCGCTCGCGCGCCTCGCGGAGGATCGTCTGGAACTCCTCGCGGGGCAGGTCGCCGATCAGGTCGGCGACCATGTCCTTCGCCGCCTCGCCGCGCGCGTCGCACTTCAGGGTGCAGGGCTGCCCGACCTCCGCGCCGCAGGTCAGGCACTCCTCGTCGGTGGTGACCGGCTGCGCGTTCAGGGCCACTCGGACCAGGTCGTCGAAGGTGATCGTGATCATGTCCGTCTCTCTTTCGCTGGTGAGGAGGGGTGGGGCCGGTCGGCCCCGCCCGGGGTGCTCGCTGGTCAGCCGGCCAGGATCGCCTCGCCGATCACGGTGAGGGTCACGGCCTGCCCGGCGAAGAGGCTCGTGGACTGGTCCCGGTCGGCCCAGCCCTGCGCGATGACCCACTCGACCATGTCCTTGCGGGGCCGCTCGCCGCGCTCGACCATGACCGTGGCCTTGCCGACTCGGAACTCCTGGATCTTGACGCCGTTGTCTCGGATGGCGGCCAGCGTGCGCTTCTGCGCGGGGGTCGCCGTCGGGACGTCCACCACGGCGGGCGCGGGGGCCGGCTGCTCTTCGGTGGCCGGGGCGGGCTCCTCGGCCGGGGTCTCGCCCTCGATCTCCCAGCTCGCGACGTAGCTCAGGAAGCGGCGGTGGCCCTCGTGGTCGGCGAGGTTCTTCTCGTTGCTGACCGGGCTGGTGCTCATGCTGATGCCGTACTCCAGGAGGACGGTGGTGGCCCGCTCGCGCTGCTCGGCGAGGGCCTCGCGGACGCCGTGGTGCTCGACACGCTCCATCAGCTCGCGCCAGGGGGCGGCGTCGCCTTCGGCCTTGAGCACTTCGCGCATCAGGGAGTCGAGGTGCGCGGGGCCGTCGACCTGGAGGGCGCCGATCAGGCGCTCGCGGGCCTCCTGCGCTTCCTTGGCCTGGTTGGCGGCGCGGTTGGTGATGAGGCGGAGGGCGATCGTGGCGTCCATGTCGGGCTCCTTAGAGGTTGTGAGGAATAGTGGTTAGTCACTATGTACAACGCTTGTACGGTGCATAGGGTTCCGGGTTGACCCAGAGAAATCGGAGAAAGTTGCAGGTCAGAGGCTCGCAACCCCGCGCCGGTCGTCCATCCATAGTGTCTACCCACTATGCTGGTTGCATGTCCGATCTGCCCCCCAAGCTCCCCGAGCCGTTCGCCGCCCTCGTCGACCTCACCGCCGAGCCGACCACCGACCAGGCCCGCCGCCTCACCCTGGCCCTCAAGGCCGTGCCCGAACTCCAGCGCTGGCTTCGCGTCCAGCGGCAACTCACCACACGCGGCCTCCTCGACGCCGAGCACACCCGCAAGGAGCTGGCACCGATCCTGGAGTGCAGTGAGCAGCGCGTGTCCGACATCGCCAGCGGCCACCTGAACAAGGCAGCGCTCGCCCGCAGAGCGCGCAAGCAGACTGAGGCCGAGCCGTCCTGACCCAACGGCGAAGGGCGCCCCGCACGCTGTCGTG
>NZ_JBEYXJ010000181.1:0-8981 GCF_040645015.1 Streptomyces sp. NPDC046881
GGACCGCGCGGGTGGCCAGCGCGGTCCTGCGCGGGTCGTACCACCTCTACCAGGGCGTCGGCGGCTTCCTCGGCAACATGGTGATGGGCGTGGTGTTCGTGTACCTCTACCGCCGCTGGGGCCGGGTCGGGCCGCTGGTCGTCGCGCACTCCCTGCTCGACATCGGCGCCTTCGTCGGTTACGCCCTTCTCGCCGGCAAGGTGGGCTGGCTGCCGACCGCCTGAGCGCTCAGGCGCGCAGTTCGCCCTCGATGACGGTCACCGCGCGGCCGGTGAGCAGGGTCCGCTCGCCCCGCAGCCGGGTGCGGACCATGCCGGTGCGGCGGGAGGCCTGGAGCCCGGTGAGGTCGTCGCGGCCGAGGCGGGCGGACCAGTGCGGGGCGAGCGCGGTGTGGGCGCTGCCGGTGACCGGGTCCTCGTCGATGCCGACGTTCGGGAAGAAGCCGCGGGAGACGAAGTCGTAGCCGCGGTCCGGGTCGTCGGCGCGGGCGGTGGCGATGACGCCGCGGGAGGAGTAGGCGCGCAGGGCCCGGTGGTCGGGGGAGAGGCCGAGGACGGTCTTCTCGTCGGCCAGTTCCACCAGCAGGTCGCCGACGTTCGGACCGGTGTCGAAGACGGCGACCGGCTCCGCGCCCAGCGCCTCGGCGACCCCGTCCGGGATCTCGACCGGGGTGAGCGGGGCGGTCGGGAAGTCGAGGGTGATCGAGCCGTCCGCGGCGGGCGTGGCGATGAGTACGCCGCTGCGGGTGGCGAACCGCACCGGGCCCTCGTGCGCGCCGGTGGTGTGCAGGACGTGGGCCGTGGCGAGGGTGGCGTGTCCGCACATCGCGACCTCGGCGACGGGCGTGAACCAGCGCAGGGCCCAGTCCGCCTCGCCGCCCTCGGGCAGCCGGTGCGCGAACGCCGTCTCGGCGTGGTTGACCTCCATGGCGACGTTCTGGAGCCAGTCGTCGTCGGGGAAGACGTCGTCCAGGAGCAGGACTCCGGCCGGGTTGCCGGCGAAGGGGCGGTCGGTGAAGACGTCCACGATTCGAATGCGCATGACGCCGACGCTAGCGGCTGCGACGCCCGCCGGCCCAAGGCCAATTCACGAGTGCCGGACTGATTCGGGACGCCGCAGGGAGTCCCGGCCGGCCGCGGTCGCCCACGCCCGCAGCCACGGGGCGAGCTGGACGACGCCGAACGCCACCTCCACGAGCAGGAAGGGCCACAGCACCCGGGGCCCGCCATGGGCCAGCGCGTACGCCTGCCACAGCGAGAACAGCGCGCGTGCGGTCCCGTCGAGGAGACCGTGCAGCGGAAGCGGCCGTGTGACGCGCAGGGCGGACCAGACCACGACGACCGACCCCATGAGGTTGGCGTAGAGGGTCTGCATCGGGGTGAGCGCGGGCATGGTGCCGAGACCGGCCGCGTCACCTCCGGCCGACAGGAGCCGGTGGAGCAGCGCGTAGGTCCAGGGCGTCGCGAAGCCGGCGGTGACGATCAGGTCGTACCAGCCGCTGGTCCGGACGACGCGCAGATAGGCGGGGGCGGCAGGGTGCATCAGGGCTCCTCTGGAGGGCTCGCTCGGGCACCGCTCACGCTAGACAGCGGAGTACGCTCCAAGGTCAAGTCGACCGAGCCGCGGGGGAGTCATGCGCATCGGAGAACTGGCGGCGCGTACCGGGGTGTCCAGGGACACGCTGCGCTTCTACGAGAAGATCGGCCTGATCGAGGGCGACCGGCTGCCCAACGGATACCGCGACTTCCCGCCGGAGACGGTGGTCTGGCTGCAGTACGTGCGCACCGCGCAGACGCTCGGGTTCACCTTGGCGGAGATCGCCCGGCACGGCGCGGAACTGCGGGAGGCGCCCGACAGCGCCGAGGCCCTGACCGCCCTGTTCCGGGACAAGATCCGCATCGTCGACGAACGCATGGCCGCGCTGGCGGCACTCCGCGCCGATCTCGCCGCCCGCGCCGGCACCGGCTGCCCCCTGCGGCCGGCGAACCGGGCCTTTCCGCCGCGAGGCCCGGGCGCACCCACGACCTGAAGAATCCGTCATCCTGGTTTCCGCTGGTGCGGCTGCTGGGGTGGCGGGGGCCGTGGGTGCTCGTGCCGGTCGTGGGCGGCTGTCTTCGGTCTTGATCGTGTGTCAGCGGTCGAGTTCGAGGGTGAAGATCCGACTGGGCCTCGGTCAGTCGATGCCTTCGACGATGCGGAAGTCGCGCTCGACGCCGTCGGAGAGGGCGACCAGCGCCTCCTGGTAGGCCGCACTCTCGCGCGCCGCGACGGCCTGCTCGAAGCTGTCGAACTCGACCAGGACGGTGCGCTCGGCGATTCCGGCGTCATGCGCCACGACCCGACCGCCACGGACGATGGTCCGGCCGCCGGCGGGCTCGACGGCCAGGCGGGCCAGCCTGTTGTAAGCAGCCAGCTTCTCAGGATCTGAAATGGTGCGGTAGACGCTGACCCAGTAGCCCTTGGGCATGGAACCTCCAGTGTGGGGAATGAGTGCATCTGACTTACAGGTTGGTCTCGGACGAGCGTCGGCGGGCGAGAGCGAGGCTTGTCAGCGTCGTGATCGCCATGGCGCCGATGCCGACCAGCGCCGCGGTGGTGTAGGTGCTGTCGTCGGGGAAGAGGTGGCCGGGGCCGGTGCCCGCGGCGAGGATCAGGCCGCCGATGGCGCTGCCCAGGGAGTACCCGACGCTGCGGACGACGTAGTGGAAGCTCATGGCGCTCGACGTCTCGCTCCTGGGGGTGACGGCCAGGATGACGCCGGGCATCGCGGCCGAGAAGCCGCCGACGCCGAAGCCGAGCACGCCCATCGCCGCGAACAGTTCGGGCAGGTCCGACCGGGCCGCCGCGAACAGGGCGAACCCGCCGCCGACCACGACGGCGCTGCCGGCCAGGAGCAGGGGGTCGGCGATCCGCGTCCGGATCCGCGGCGTGAGCTTGCCGGCGACGAACCCCAGCACCGAGAACGGGATGAGGACCAGCCCGGCGACGAAGGTCGTCAGCCCGAAGCCGTAGCCGGCGCCGTGCGGCGTCTGCGCGTACCGGGTGATGAGCGTGAGCAGGAGGTACATGCCGATCCCGCCGACGAACATGGCGAGGTTCGCCCCGGCGACCGCCGGGTGCCGCACCGCCCGAACATCGACCAGGGGCGTCGTGCTGCGCAGTTCGATGACGGCCCAGACGCAGAGCAGCACCACCGTGACGACGGCGAGGCCCGCCGCCACGGCGAGGTGCCGGCTCCACAGATTCCGTTCGCCGGCGAGGAACAGCACCAGGAGCAGCGCAGCGGCCAGGACGACCGCGCCTGCCACGTCCACGTGGCCGGAGCGGCCTTCGGGGGCTTCGGGCATGGAGCGCCACGCGGTCAGGAGGGCGGCGGCGGTGACGACCAGGCCGAGGCCGTAGGCGGCCCGTACCCCGCCGAGTTCGGCGAGCAGTGCGGCCAGCGGGTAGCCGACGCCGGCCCCGATGACCGAGACCACCGAGATCAGGGCGATCACGGCCGCGCTGCGTTCCTCGGGGAGGTGGTCCCGGGCCACGCCCATCATCAGCGCCGTCAGCCCGAGCCCGACGCCCTGGGCCGCCCTGCCGGCCAGCAGCCACGCGAACGGCAGCGGCAGCACGGTGAGCGCGCTGCCGGCGACGACGACCGCCAGCGTGGCGAGGATCGTGGCCCGCCGGTGCGGGCCGGCTCCGAGCCGCCCCAGGACCGGCGTGGCGACGGCGCCGCTGAGCAGCGCGACGGTCAGCGTCCACTGCGCACTGCCGAGCGAGACGTGGAACGAGGTCGCCACGCTGGTGATGAGCGGCGTCCCGAGGCTGGCGACCGCCGCCACGACCAGAGCGATGAACATCAGGGCGGGGACCAGCAGCCGCGCCTCGGAACGCGCCACCGGGAACGCCTTCGCCGAGACCCCGCCGACCGGCTGCCCGGTCACTGCTTCGGCCCTTCGCGGTCCTGGCTTTCGAGCTCTGCCAGATGCTTCAGCGCCGGAAGGGCAGCCACCAGCGCCTCGACCTCGTCGCTGGTGAGCTTGCCGATCAACCGCTCGAACGCGTGGACGCCCGCCTCGCGCCGCGTCCGGACATAGGAGGCGCCGGCCTCGGTCAGGCACACCAGCGTGACCCGCTTGTCGGACGGGTCGCCCCGCCGCTCGACCAGGCCGGACTCCTCCATCACCCGGACCAGGGCGGTCATCGCGGGCTGGGTGACGCCCTCGACCGCGGCCAGATCGGTGATGCGCCGCGGGCCGGTCCGGTCCAGGGTGGCCAGGGTGGCGGCGGACGTCAGGCTCATGTCCCGGGGCAGGCGTCTCGCGGCCCTGGTGGCCAGGCCGTAGAGGGCTGCCCCGATGGCGGCGGACGCGCCAGCGATGTCTTGACGACTCATGCCAGAAGCATAGCATTTTTATATTTACAGTTTATGGAAGGCGGCCGGTGCAGGCTCCTGCAAGGGATTGTCATGCGATCGCTCCCGATATATCGTTGAAGCATCGCGAACGATACGCGATACGAACATGACAGATCAGCGATGGAATGGAGTGATCGCCATGCGTACCCACGGATTCGAGCGTGGACATCGGCACGAGGGCCCCGGACGGCGGGGCATGGGCGGTTTCGAGGGCCGGCGGGCCGCCTTCGGACCCTTCGGGCCGGGCGGCCCGGCGTTCGGCCCCGGCGGGCCGGGTTTCGGCCCGGGGCCCTGGGGGCCGCGCGGCCGGGGCGGTCCGCGAGGGCGGGCGCGGCGGGGTGACGTACGCGCCTCGATCCTGGCCCTGCTCAAGGAACGGCCCATGCACGGCTACGAGATGATCCAGGAGATCGCCGAACGCAGCGGCGGTGCCTGGAAGCCCAGCCCCGGCTCGGTCTACCCGACCCTCCAACTGCTGGAGGACGAGGGCCTGATCGCCAGCGAGAGCGAGGGCGGCAAGAAGCTGTTCGCCCTCACCGAGAGCGGGCGCGCCGCCGCCGAGGAGGGCGCCGACGCCCCCTGGGAGGAGGCCTCGCGCGGAGTCGACTGGGAGGCCCTCACCGAGATCCGCCAGGCCGGCTTCGGTCTGATGGAGGCCTTCGGCCAGGTCTGGAAGACCGGCAGCAAGGAACAGCGGGAGAAGGCGCTGGCCGTCATCAACGACGCCCGCAAGAAGCTGTACCTCATCCTCGCCGACGAGCACTGAGCCGTAGCCGGCCGCCGTCCCTCGTACGACGGCCCGGGCGCCCCGCGCGACCACCGCGCGGGGCGCTCAGTGTGTCCTGCTCAGCTCACCAGGCCGCCCAGCTTGCGCAGCGACTCGTTCAGCGCGGCCGTCGCCGAGTCCTTCAGTCTGCCCGCCATCAGTGACACCGCGGCGCCGGTGAACTCGCCCTCGATCCGGACCGTCGTGGCGTCCCCGTCCGGGGTGAGCGTGTAGCGGGTGGCGACGGTCACCGCCATCGGCCCCTTGCCGCGGATGGCGAACACCCGGGCCGGCTCCAGCTCCTCGATGGTCCAGTCGACCTCCGCCGGAAAGCCCATCAGCTTCATGTTCTCCTGGAACGTGCCGCCCACCGCCAGCGTCTCGGGGCCGCCCCGGGGAAAGCTGGTGTGGGTCGCGTTCCACGCCCCGTACGACGGCCAGTCGGTGAGCTGCGCCCACACCTTCCCGGCCGGCGCCTGGATGTGTGCCTCCGCGCTGACTTCGGCCATGTGACCACCCCTTCGGATCGGGCGTACCGGGCTGCGGTGTCGCGGAACGTAGCCGCAGGGGCGCGAACATTCAATACTGATGAACCGTCAGGAACGGTCGTGGTGTGCGCGCCGTTGCGCGGGTGCGGCCGGATCTCCTCCGTAAGGATGAGATCGGGGCCGGCGATGTCCACTCCGTGTGGGACGCGAAGATGGTTCCCCTCGTGGATGCCCCGTCTCGTTGCGCCTGATGAGGTAGGGGATGTGCAACCCCGTACAGCCCACCGGACCGCCGATGACGCAGCGGTTCCGCACGCGGACGGCGCTGCCGGGCTCGGTGCCGAGCTGGCGGCGGTGGTCGCCGCTGCCCGCCGCAGGGCCGTCCGGGACCGGGACCGGCAGACCGACACCGCCCATCTGCTCCACGCCCTGCTGGAACACGACCCCGAGGCCCGCGCCGCCGTCGGCGGCCCGCGGCTCGCCCGGCTCCTCGGCTACCTCGTCCAGCGCAGCATCGGTTACGGGCTGCGCTGGCAGGCCGGCGTGGAGGACTCCGGCGCGATCCCCCGCGTCCCCGCGCCCGCCCGGCCGGCCGAGCCCGGCGCACGGTCCCCCTTCGACACACGGTCCGATCCCGACGCGCGATCAGCCTTCGACGCACGGTCCGATCCCGGCGCACGATCAGCCTTCGATGCACGGTCCGAGCCCGGCGCACGGTCCGCCTTCGACACACGGTCCGATCCCGACGCGCGATCAGCCTTCGATGCACGGTCCGAGCCCGGCGCACGGTCCGACCCAGGCGCACGCTCCGCCCTCGACGTGCGGGCCGACCTCGGCGCCTGGTCCGCTTCCGGTGCACGGTCCGCTCCGGCCGTCGGCCGGGACGGTCCGGCCCGGGGTGCCGAGGGCTGGTCGCCCGCCGCGGCCGCCGCGCTCGCGGACGCCCGGGCGCGCGCCCGGCGGCGGGGCGCACCGCACGTCAGCGGCACCGACCTGCTCGCGGCGCTCACCGCGGACCCGGCGTCCCGGGCCGTCGAGGTCCTGGAGCGCGCCGGCATCCCCGCGCACGAGCTGTCCGCGCGGATCGAGGCAGGCGCCGCCGGTCGGGCCGACGAGCCCGGCTCGCCGTCCGTCGGGCCGTCCATCAGCTGAGACAGGTGTCATCGGGAGTGACGCTCCTGTCGGCGCCTGTCATCATGTGCCGGTGCATACGTCTGTGAGCAGTCACCACAGCCCCGGCAAGGGCGCCGGGCTCGGCCTCGCGCTCGCCTCGGCGCTGGCCTTCGGCGGGTCGGGAGTGGCCGCCAAGCCGCTGATCGAGGCGGGACTGGACCCGCTGCACGTGGTCTGGCTGCGGGTCGCCGGAGCCGCCCTGGTGATGCTTCCCCTGGCGGTACGGCACCGGTCCCTGCCGCGCCGCCGGCCCGCCCTGCTCGCCGGGTTCGGACTGCTCGCCGTCGCCGGCGTCCAGGCCTGCTACTTCGCCGCGCTCTCCCGGATACCGGTCGGCGTGGCCCTGCTCATCGAGTACCTGGCGCCCGCCCTGGTGCTGGGCTGGGTGCGGTTCGTGCAGCGGCGGCCCGTCACGCGCGCCGCCGCGCTCGGCGTGGTCCTCGCGGCCGGCGGCCTCGCCTGCGTGGTCGAGATCTGGTCCGGGCTGAGCTTCGACGCGCTCGGCCTGGTGCTCGCCCTCGGCGCCGCCTGCTGCCAGGTCGGCTACTTCGTCCTGTCCGACCAGGGCAGCGACGCGGGCGACGCGGCCCCGGACCCGCTCGGCGTCATCGCCTACGGCCTGCTCGTCGGCGCCGCCGTGCTGACCGCCCTGGCCCGCCCCTGGAGCATGGACTGGTCGGTGCTGGCGGGCGCCGCACGGCTGAACAGCACCGCCGTACCGGCCGTCGCCCTGCTCGCCTGGATCGTGCTGGTCGCCACGGTGATCGCCTACGTGACCGGCGTGCTGTCGGTGCGCCGGCTGTCGCCGCAGGTGGCCGGTGTGGTCGCCTGCCTGGAGGCGGTCATAGCGACCGTGCTGGCGTGGGTGCTGCTCGGCGAGCACCTGTCCGCGCCGCAGGTCGCCGGTGGCGCGGTCGTCCTGGTCGGCGCGTTCATCGCCCAGTCCGCCACCCCGGCCAAGGGCTCCCCGGAACCGGTCGCCTCCGGCGGTCCGGAAAGGGAGTTGTCCGCCCGGCGCACCGCCGTCTAGAGTCCGGATCATGTCGCACCACGCACTCGTCCTTCCGCCCCCGGCCGCCTGAGGCGGGCCTCCGGGTCATCGCCCGGCGCGCACGCGCCGGGCTGGACGGTGCTGCCCGCAGATGAAGTCCGCGCGCCCCGCCCGAGCGGGACGCCTTCGAACTTCCGCACCTTCGCGTGCGCTTCTGCGGAGAGATTCCCTTGCCGACTTCGTCGCATCCCGCTGCCGGCCTGCCCGTCGGGCGCGGCCTGCTCTGCCTGATCGTCACCGGTGCCGCCTGGGGCACCGCGGGCGCCGCCGCCTCGCTGGTGTACCGGACCAGCGACATGGGCGCCTTCAGCCTGTCCTTCTGGCGCTGCGCCCTGGGCCTCGCCTTCCTGCTCGTCGGCCGTCCGCGGCGCCGGCGCGCCCGCCGTGCGGCCCCGGCCCTGCCGGTGCGCCGCAGCGTCACGCGGGCCCTGGCCACGGGGCTCGCGCTGGCCGTCTTCCAGACCGCGTACTTCGCGGCCGTCGCGTCGACCGGGCTGGCCGTGGCCACCGTCGTGACCCTCGGCGCCGGCCCCGTCCTCATCGCGCTCGGCGCCCGGCTGCTGCTCGGCGAGCGGCTCGGTGCGGGCGGTGTCACCGCGGTCGCCGGTGCGCTCGCCGGGCTGGCCGTGCTCACCTTCGGCGGCTCGGCCGCGTCCGTCCGTCCGGCGGGCGTGCTGCTCGCCCTGGCCTCGGCCGCGGCCTACGGCGTCATGACCCTGCTCACCCGCTGGTGGGGCAGGGGCGGCGGCGCCGACACCGCCGGCACCACGGTGGGCGCCTTCGCCGTGACCAGCCTGTGCCTGCTGCCGTTCGCGGTGCACGAGGGGCTGCTCCCGCACACCGCCCACCCGGCCCGGCTGCTGTGGCTGCTGCTGTACATGGCCGCCGTGCCCACGGCCCTCGCGTACGTCCTCTACTTCGCGGGAGCCGCCGTGGTCCGGGCCGCCACCGTCTCCGTGATCATGCTGCTGGAGCCGGTGACCGCGGCCGTGCTCGCCGTCGTCCTGCTCGGTGAGCGGCTCACCGCGACCACCGTGGCCGGCACCCTGCTGATGCTCGGGGCCGTCGCGGGCCTCGCCGTCGGTGAGGCCCGCG